>WTHG01000227.1 GCA_011523245.1 Verrucomicrobiales bacterium
CAGCCGAACCCGTCCCCGCCCCGAAGGCGGCAAAGGTTTGGAAGAGCTTGCCGAATTTCCTGCCGCCCATGAAATAATCCTCCTGAGCTTTGACCTGGCGCATGGCCCAGATACCGATGGCGGCCATGCCGGAGAAGTAGAGAAAGAGAACGAGGTAATCAGCGAAATTCATAAGGCGTAGGTGAGTTCAAAAAATGATACCGATTCAACGAGTTTGCCCAATAAAAAACCCGCCCCAAAGGGCGGGTTACAATTCTCTGGATGGGCGGGTTATTCGGACTTCTTGTCCTCGTCCTCAGCCTTAGGCTCCTCTTCGGCAGCTTCCTCGTCTGCGGCTTCGTCCTCTGCAGCCTCTGCTTCTTCGGTCTCCTCCTCGGCAGCGGGCTCTTCAGCGCTGGCCTCCTCGGGGGATTCGTCGGTCGCTTCCGCAGTCTCTTCGACTTGTTTTGCCTCGGCAGCCGCCGCTTCGGCCTTCGGCTCATCCGTGGCAGCGGGGGCTTCATCAGTCGCGGCGCTGTCGGCATCGGTCACCCACTCCAAAATCGCCATTTCGGCGGCATCACCCTGACGGCGGCCGAGCTTGATAACTCGGGTGTATCCGCCATTGCGGTCTTCAAATCCGGGCGCAATATCCTCAAAGAGAATGCGGACCACGTCCTCGTTCTCACGCCAGTAAGCGCGTTGTTCGCGGCCGGACACACCATTTTTCTTCGGGAAAAAGGTGCGGGGGTTTTGCTGCAATCGCGCGGCAATTAGGCGGCGGTATTGCAGCCCCGCTCCGTCGGCCTGACCTTTTTTACCTAGCGTCACCATCTTGTCTGCCACCACACGAGCGGCCTTGGCCTTAGCGAGGGTGGTGGTGATACGGCGGTGCTTGATTAGGCTGCACACTAGGTTGTTGAGCATACGGGTGCGATGCTCGGTGGTGCGGCCCAGTTTGGCTTTGCGAATACGGTGGCGCATGGTGCTTGGTTCAGATAATTAGTCTAGCAGGGAAGACCCGGTGCCAAGCGGCTCGCCGTCGTCTTCAAACAAAATGCTCGGTGATCCGCCGGAGCTGTTTGGCTTGCTGATCAGGTCAGCGGGGTCGAGTACGCTCTCGTCGAACGTCATGCCCAGACCTAAGCCCAACTCAACGAGTTTATCCTTAATTTCGTTTAGTGATTTTTTGCCGAAGTTGCGGTACTTGAGCATGTCGGCCTCGGACTTGGTGGCTAATTGGCCGACGGTGGTAATATTTGCGTTGTTGAGGCAATTTGCCGCGCGCACGCTTAACTCGATTTCGTTCACGCTCATGGCAAGCAGACGTTTAATTTCGGATTGCTCCTCGGTCTGGTTCTCCTTCTCCTCTTCAAACTCAATAGCATCCTTGTCGTAATTCACGAATACCTCGAGCTGATGCATGAACACCTGACTGGCTTGGTTCACAGCGTCATCCGGTGAGATACGGCCATCGGTCCAAATCTCCAAGGCCAAGCTGTCGTAATCGGTACGCTGTCCGACACGGGCATTGCCAACATCGTATCGCACGCGGGTCACGGGGGAGAAGATGGAATCGATGGCTATCACGCCGATCGGTTGGTTGGCGGTCTTGTTCTCGTCGCCCGTCAGGAAACCACGGCCCACTTGGATGGTGAGTTCCATGAGAAATTTCTTTTTCTTGTCGAGGGTGCAGATGTGCTGGTCCGGATTGACCAGTTCCACATTATGATTCAACTCGATATCACCTGCAGTCACTGCGCCGTCCTTGTTCACGGAAAGCAACAAGACCTGCGGGTCGCGGGTTTCGTGTATCTTGAACTTCACCTGCTTGAGGTTCAGGATAATCTCTGCCATGTCTTCCACCACGCCTTCGATCGTGGAAAATTCATGCTGAGCTCCATCCACTTTGAGGGATGTAATGGCCGCCCCTTCCAGAGAAGACAGGAGAATGCGACGCATGCTATTGCCGATGGTGTGGGCATAGCCGATTTCAAACGGTTCCGCGACAAACTTAGCGTAGGTCTCGGTTGCCGTTTCCTCTTCTTTCTTCAGCCGATTCGGCCGTTCAAACGCTCCTAAACGTGTAGGCATTTTTTCTTACTTTGGTTGCAATTTCAATCTGACCTCATACTTCATTCCCGCATATCTGAGGTCCGTATAATTGCTAATTCCTCGACCCACCCGGGCCCAAGGATTAGCGGGAATAAAACTCAACAATGGTCTGCTCGTTCGCCACGGGCTCGATGTCCTCGCGCGTGGGCTTGCGCTTAACGGAGCCAGTGTAGGCAGCCTTGTCCAACTCCAGCCATTCTGGCACGGTACGACTGGTAGAATACTCTAGATTTTTGTCCGCCAAATGACGGCTCTTCTCAGTGTGCTTGATCTCCACTTTGTCGCCTTCATTCAAGGCAATGGAGGGGGTCCGGGCGCGCTTGCCGTTTACCAGCACGTGACCATGAGTCACCATTTGACGAGCCTGGGCGCGGGTATAACCAAAACCAAGGCTGTATACCACGCTATCCAGTCGTGTTTCCAAAATCTGCAGCATGATCTCGCCGGTTACTCCGCGGCGACGGATGGCTTTCTCATAGATGCCGCGAAACTGCTTCTCCATCAAGCCGTAGTAGTAGCGCATCTTCTGCTTCTCGGCTAGGGCGAGGGCGTAATCGGTCGCCTTGCGGCGGCGTTTCTGTCCGTGTACCCCCGGCGGGTACGGCTTCCGCTCGAGATATTTCGAGGAGCCAAATAACGGAATGTTAAAGCGACGGCTTAAGCGAACGCGGGGACCAGTATATCGTGCCATGGTATCGTAAATCTTCCTTCGGGTGAGTATTAGACGCGACGGCGCTTGGGCGGACGACAACCGTTATGCGGCACCGGCGTCACGTCCTTAATTGTGGTGATATCCAGACCAGCCGCCTGTAGACCGCGAATGGCCGATTCGCGACCGGAGCCCGGTCCCTTGATGCGAACTTCCACTTCCTTGAGGCCGTGCGATTGTGCATCTCGCGCCGCACGCTGAGCCACCTGAGTCGCGGCGTAAGAGGTACTCTTGCGGGAACCCTTGAACCCGGCGCGGCCGGCACTGAACCAGCTGATTGGGTTGCCTTGCATGTCGGTGATCGTCACCAAAGTGTTGTTAAACGTGGCGCGTATGTGGGCGATACCGTGCGTCACATTCTTTGACTTTTTGGCCTTAATGACCTTGGCATCGCCAAAATCATCCGCCAGCAGTTCGGCCGCGGTGGGAGCGGAGGACTTGGACTCTTCTTCCTCAGCAGCGGCCTCGGGCTTCTCAGTGGCCTCGGGCTTCTCAGTGGCCTCGGGCTTCTCAGCGGCCGGTGCAGCCTCGGCTTGAGGCTGTTCGGTTGCGGGATCTAGTTTTTCTTCAGCCATGATGGTCGTTCAGGTAAAGGATTAGGCTTTTTTGCTCTGGGCGCCCACGGTCTTCTTTGGCCCCTTGCGGGTGCGAGCATTGGTTTGGGTACGTTGCCCGCGCACAGGTAGGCCACGCATATGCCGCTGTCCGCGGTAGGTTTTAATATTTTTATGGCGTTTGAGGTCTTCGGTGACCTTCCGGCGCAGATCGCCTTCCACAAGGATCACGCAGTTGTCCGTACGAGTTTGCTCGGGACGCATCTCGGTGGTTTGAATGGCCTTGGCGATGGTAGCCAATTCGTCCTCGCTCAGGGTATGGGCGCGAGTGGCCGGATCAATCTTGGCATTTTCCAACACCTTGGCAGAGGTGGCTGGGCCGATCCCATAGAGGGATCGGAGCGCGATGTCGATGCGCTTATTGGCGGGTATATCGATTCCTAAAATACGGGGCATGGCTTAACCTTGACGCTGTTTGTGGCGCTTGTTTGTGCAAATGACGCGCACGACACCTTTCCGCCGGATCACTCGGCAGTTTTCACACAATCGCTTTACAGAGGCGCGTACTTTCATTTTTTGTTCTCGTTCTCTAGTTTTCGTTCCATGACCCTTCCCTTGGAAAGGTCAAAGGTGCTCACTTCGAGCACCACCGTTTCGCCCGGCTGCGCGTCCACCAGCACCTCGCTGGTGGCCCGCGTGCTGTGTGCCATCAGGCGGTGGCCGTTGCTCAGTTCGGCGCGCACCAGGCGGTGCGACAGAACCTCGACTATTCGGCCCTCGACTCGGATGGGCTCGGCCCCGGGCATGTCAAAATTTCCGGTTCGCCTTCAGTCACCGCAATGGTGTGTTCCCAGTGCGCTGAAGGCCGGCCATCCCGTGTCACCACAGACCAGCCGTCAGGCAGAAACTTCACCTTCGGCGTCCCTGCATTGACCATTGGCTCGATCGCCAGAGTCATGCCGGGCCGCAGCTCCGGGGAGTCTCCACCGGTCACGTAATTGGGGATTTGCGGTTCCTCGTGAACCACCTCTCCCACACCGTGTCCAACAAACTCACGCACGATCGAAAACCCGTTGGCTTCGACTCGATTCTGCACTGCAGCCGAGATATCAACCACCCGGTTTCCGGGTAACGCGCGAGAAATTCCATCATACAGGGCTTCCCGAGTCACTTCAATCAATTTTTGAGTTTCTTCAGGACACTCACCGACGATCACCGTTCGCGCGTTATCGCCAATGAACCCTTCAACGCAAACACCGACATCGATGCTTACTATGTCACCGTCCACGATCTTCCGTTTTCCGGCCAAACCGTGTACCACTTCCTCATTCATCGAGATGCAAACATTGCAGGGATACTTCCTGCCCTGCACCTCGTATCCGAGAAATGCACTTTTACATCCGTAATGCCGGATGCGGCTGGCGGCATATTCATCCAACTCACGGGTTGTGACTCCCGCTTTCACCCATTCGCAAGCATCCCGCAACACGTTGGCTGCGATGCGGCCGGCTTCACGCATGGCCGCTAGTTGATGCTCGTCCTTGATGGGGATCATCCGGCGCGTCCCCGCACCTTTTTGCCGCCTTTCAAAAATCCATCATAATGATGCTGAGCCAAATGACTTTCCATTTGCCGCATCGTATCAAGCATCACGCCCACCATAATCAGCAGGCTCGTGCCGCCAAAGAACTGGGCCACCGCGAAGGGAATTTCCAAATTGATACCCAACACGGTTGGAATCACCGCGATGACCACCAGGAACATGGCCCCGGCCAAGGTCAACCGGCTCATTGCGTGATGCAGGAAGTCGCGTGTCGCGTTCCCCGGGCGAACGCCGGGAATATAACCACCAGCCTTTTTCAAATCATCCGCGATTTGTGTTTCATTAAACTGCGTCGCTACCCAGAAGTAGGAGAAGAACAGGATCATCAGCGACTGCATGGCTAAATTCCAAAAGGAACCGTAAGCCAGAGCGTCGCCCAGTCCGACGAAGAAATCAGCCCCGTTGCCTTCCCCAAGCCAGCGACCAATTGTTCCAAAAATCTGGGCCGGGAACATCAGAATTGCTTGAGCAAAAATGATTGGCATCACCCCCGCATAATTTACGCGCAGCGGGAAATAAGTGGAGCCACCCTGCATCATTTTCCGGCCTACCTGCCGCTGGGCATACTGCACTGGAATTTTTCGCATAGCCTGCGTCACCGCGATGACCACACCCACCACTGCCAGCAGCAAAACGAGTAGGAGCACGCCATTGAAAGGATGAGCCCCTTCACCGCTCCCCGGGAAAAACATATCTTTGATTCCTAGGATAGCCTGATCTACACGGGCGATAATCCCCACGGTGATCACCAGTGAGATGCCGTTACCAATTCCACGCTCGGTAATCTGTTCACCTAACCACATCAAAAGAACCGTTCCCGTGGTTAGCAACATCATCGTGCGAATGCGATACCACAAACCGGGATCAGCCACCAATTCACCTTCAAACCCACCGAAGCCGGGGATGTTTCGGGGATTTTCCCAGCCCACTGACATAACAAACCCTTGGCCCAAACAAAGCAAAACTGTGAGATAGCGGCCATATTTGATAATTTGGGTTCGGCCGCCCTCTTCCCGAGCCAACTTACTCAACGAAGGCACCACAGCGGTCATCAACTGAATGATAATCGTCGCGCTGATGTAGGGCATGATACCCAGAGAACCGACCGCACAACGCTCTAACGCACCGCCAGTAAACATGCTGTACATACCCAATAATCCCGCACCACCTTCTGTGCCGGATCCTTGCTGTTCACGCAATTGATCGAAGAAACTCAGTAGTAATTGACCATCCAGACCCGGGATCGGCGTCATCGCCACCACCCGGCACACCACCAGTAGCATCAAGGTAAAGAAGATCCGGCTTTGGAGCTCCTTAACCTTCAGGCAGTTCTGGAGAGTCTGGAAATACTGACTGAACATGGATCGTCTTATTCAGCCGTAGGGGCTTCGGCCTCAGGTGCCGGCTTCGGCACATTCAACGCCTGGCAGGTTCCGCCGGCTGCTTCAATCGCCTTTTGAGCCGCGCCACTGAATTTGTGCGCGGTCACGGTCAGCTTCTTGGTCAGCTTGCCGTTACCCAGAATTTTCACGAGCACTTTGCCGCCCCCATTGGCGAGACCAGCCGTCTTGAGAGTGCAGACATCCACCGTAGCTCCATCCTCAAAATGGTTCTCCAGATCGGCTAAATTCACGGGTACATACTCGGTACGGAACCGGGCGTTGTTAAAACCGCGCTTGGGCAGGCGACGAATGTAAGGCATCTGACCACCTTCAAAGGTCGCCCGCGTACTACTGCCCGCGCGAGAGCCCTGCCCCTTATGACCGCGCGTGCTCGTCTTGCCTCGGCTACTACCGTGACCACGACCCACGCGTTTGCGGCGATGCTTCGCGCCCGGGTTCGGTTTCAAATCATGTAAACGCATTGCTTGTTCCTCAGGTAAAATAGGTTACTTGTCGCGACCGACCATCACGTCCTCGCGGCGGCGCATTTGTTGCAAGGCCTGCAGCGCGGCCTTGGCCACGTTGGCGGGGTTCTTGGAGCCGAGCGATTTGCTCAACACATCGCGCACGCCCGCACTCTCGAGTACGGCCCGCACGGTTTTGCCGGCAATAATGCCGGTCCCAGGCGATGCCGGCCGCAACAGAACACGGGCACCACCATACATGGAGTACACTTCATGCGGCACAGTAGGTCCATTCAAGGACACGCTCACCATGTTGCGACGAGCGTCTTCAGTGCCCTTGGTGATGCAGGATATCACCTCACGCGCCTTGCCGGTACCCAAACCCACTTTGCCTTCCTTATCGCCCACCACAACGAGGGCACTAAAACCAAATCGACGGCCACCTTTCACCACTTTGCTGGAGCGGTTGATGTGAATCACCTTTTCCGCGATACCATCGTCTTCCTTTTGCTGCCGCGGACTGCGTTGGTTACGGCCACGCCGGTCGCCACCACCACGCCGGTCGCCACCACCACGCCGGTCGCCACCACGTTGCTGGGCTGCGGGTTCCTCGGCGGATGCCGTTTTTGCCGGAGCCACTTCAGCGGCCGGAGCCGCAGCGGTCTCAGTAGCCGCCTCTGCGGGGGCGGCGGCTTGCGTATCCTGCTTTTCTTCGTCTGCCACGTTGTTTGTCTTTCTAGTTGCGGTTAAAATTTCAGTCCTTCAGCACGTGCGGCACTGGCCAGCGCATCTACTTTACCGCCTTTGATATAGCGGGATCCGCCGCGATCAAAAACCACCTCGCTGATGCCGGCCCCCTTGGCAGCCTCGGCGGCGGCTTTGCCGACTTGTTCAGCTGAAACTTTGTTGGCGACGAGTTTGTCGCGATCGGCCTGTTCCTTGTGGCGGGTGGAGGCGGATGCCAGCGTCTTGCCTTCCACGTCGTCAATGAACTGCACGTAAATATTGCGCTCGGTAAAACGCACGCTCATGCGAGGGCGGTCGGCTGTTCCCTTAATCTTATTCCGGATCCGAAAGCGGCGCTTTTGCTCGATCCTTCGTTTTACTTGGGCTCTCATCGTATGTTTAGCGGTTCAAATTTATGTGACCTGTTTGCCCTGCTTGCGCACGACATGTTCATCAGAATAGCGGACACCCTTGCCTTTGTAAGGCTCCACTGGGTAATAAGAGCGCACTTCGGCGGCTACCTTGCCCACCACGGCCTTGTCGGCACCCTCGATGGTGACGTTGGTGTTGCTTTCCACGGTCACGGTAATGCCGGCGGGAATCTCGTGGTTGATCTCGTGCGAGTAGCCGAGATTCAGATTAATGACGTTGCCTTTGACGGCAGCCTTGAAACCCACGCCATTGATCTCGAGTTTCTTCACGAAACCCTTTTCCACGCCCACAACCATGTTGTTGATCAGGGAGCGAGCCAAGCCATGCATGGCTTTGGCACGTTTCTCATCATTCTCACGGGTCACCACCACCTGACCGTCTTCCAGGGAGGCCTCGGTATGATCCGGCAAATCCAGCTGTAGCTTGCCCTTGGGGCCCTCCACAGATACCGTCCGTCCGTCGATCGCCACCTTTACGGCGTCTGGCACGGGCACGGGTTTTTTTCCAATACGCGACATCGTTCGTTCCTTTCTACTCAGCTCCTGCTTACCAAACGTGGGCGAGCACCTCGCCTCCCACCTTTTGATCCCGAGCCTCCTGACCGGTCAACACACCCTTGGGCGTGCTTAAAATCGCCACACCCAAGCCTCCTAACACGCGCGGTATTTCCTCCACGGCTACGTACTGGCGCAGGCCGGGCTTGCTGACACGCTTGATGCCGGCGATGACACCCTTACGGGCCTTGAACTTCAAATCAATCTGAAGTTCCTTCTTCGCGTCGCCGCTCACGGAGTAACCGCTCACGTACCCTTCCTGCTTGAGGATACGGGCGATGTTTTCCTTTAGATTGGAGTGGCGCACCACTACGTTTGGCTTCAACGCCTGATTGGCGTTGCGCACATGGGTCAGCATATCGGCTACAGTATCCATCGTTCTTACCAGCTGGCTTTTGTGACTCCGGGGATCAGACCGCTCACCGCTGCCTCACGAAAAGCAATGCGGCTCAGGCCAAATTTGCGAATAAATCCATGACGTCGACCGGTGAGCTCGCAACGATTCACCACACGCACTGGGCTGGCGTTGCGAGGCAACTGACTCAACGCCTCGTAATCGCCGGCGGCCTTCAGTTCCGCACGCTTGGAGGCGTACTTGGCCACGGCACGGGCCTTCTTCTTATTCCGGGCTATCCAACTCTTTTTTGCCATATCAAATTCTTCCTATTTCTTTGCAAACGGCATCCCCAGCTTGGTGAGCAGGTCCTTGGCCTCATCATTGGTTTTGGCAGTGGTTACAAATGTAATATCCATGCCCTGAGTGCGCTTCACTTTGTCCAGCTCAATCTCCGGGAAGATGGACTGGTCGCTCACGCCCATGGAATAATTACCACGGCCGTCAAAGCCGCGCGGGCTAATGCCGCGAAAGTCACGTATACGGGGCAGTGCGGCGGTGGTCAGACGATCCATGAATTCCCACATCACCTCACGGCGGAGGGTCACGTGGCAACCAATGGCCTGTCCTTCGCGCAACTTAAAGTTAGAAACCGCCTTACGGGACTTGTCGATAACGGGCTTGCGGCCGGTAATGGTGGTCATGTCCCTCACCGCGTCATCGAGCGCGGATTTCTCAAAGGTGGCATCCACGCCCATGCGCACAACGATTTTATCCAGACCAGGAATCTGGTGCACATTGGCGTAGCCTCGCTCGGTCTGCAGGGCCGGCTTCACCTCATCCTTATACTTCTTGTATAGTCGCGATTCCATCTTGCTTCAAATTTTAGTTGGCCCGGCTTGGGCGCGCGTCCCATCGGGATTTTTTCATCACATTCGACACGTGAACGGTCGGGTTCAAAAACAGGCGGGTGCCGTTCGGAAACTCCTGACTGCGGCGCTGGTGTTTGATCACTTTGTCATCGTCTTCCAATCCGTCCACTTCCAGCTCCACACGATCGCCATCGTTCACGAAGCGCACGACCTTGGCAGTGCGTTCGCGGTGTTCTCCGGCAAGGATCACCACCTCGTCGCCTGACATCACTTTGTATTCAGCCTTTGCGCTCATTACAGAACCTCCGGGGCGAGGGAAATGATCTTCATGAATTTCTTCTGCTCGCGCAGTTCGCGGGCCACCGGGCCAAAGATACGCGTGCCGCGGGGCGCGCCTTCCTTGTCGATAATCACCACCGCGTTGTTATCGAAACGCAAGTAGGAGCCATCGGCGCGCCGTATGGCGCGGCGGGTGCGCACCACCACGGCGTCGACCACTTCGCTTTTTTTCACGCTGCCATCGGGGGCGGCTTCCTTGATGTGAGCCTTCACCACGTCGCCAATCTCGCCATAGCGTTTGGCTTCGCCGAGCACGTGAATAATCGCCGCGCGCTTGGCGCCGGTGTTATCGGCCACATCACAAACTGAACGTAACTGCAACATCTCTTCAGATCTCCTGGGTTAGCCGCCCACTACTTCGAGTAGTTCCCAACGCTTGAGCTTGGATTTCGGCGGGCATTCCTGAATGCGCACCTGATCCCCGGCCTTGGCCTTGTTATCCTCGTCATGGGCGTAAAATTTCTTAAAACGCGTCACCACTTTCTTGTAGAGCGGATGACGCACGCGGCGTTTCACCTTCACCACGATGGTCTTGTCGGCGGCGGCCGAAACCACTTCGCCTTGGCGCTGTTTGCGATGTTTTTCTGTCGCTTCACTCATGAGTCAAATTCCCTAGGCCGATGCGGCCTCTTTCTTTTTAGCGCTCAACTCAGTTTCCACGCGGGCGATGTCCTTCCGCAATTCGCCGATGCGATGGGGCTTTTCGAGCGTACCGATGGATTTCTGCAGATTTAGGTTGAATAGCTCCGTCCGGAGCTCGCGACCTTTCGCCTGCAGCTCCACGGGGGGCATTTCTTTAATTTCTTTATTGTTCATGGCTATCGCTTGATCATGCGTGTTTTGATCGGCAGCTTGGCCGCCGCCAGAGACAGGGCCTCTTTAGCCAAGCTCTCGCCGACACCAGAAATTTCAAACAACATATTGGCCGGACGCACCACTGCCACCCAGCCTTCCACCGCGGCCTTGCCTTTACCCATCCGCACTTCCAACGGTTTCTTAGTGTAGGATTTGTGCGGAAAAATGCGAATCCACACCTTGCCGCGACGTTTCATCTTGCGAGTAATGGTCTGACGACAGGCTTCAATTTGACGGGTGGTGATCCATGCCCGGTCCAATGCCTGTAGTCCGTACTCCCCAAAAGACACATCAGAGCCCTTCCACGCAATGCCGGCACGGCTGCCACGGTGCATCTTGCGGTACTTGACGCGGGCTGGAATTTGCTTGGCCATTATATTTTATCTTTCTTTTGCTTACTTGCTCTCGGCCGCGCCGGTTTCAATAACTTCGGCGCTCTTGTTCGAGGGCTTATCCTCACCGGTACAAATCCAGCATTTAATACCTAGTACACCAGCTTTGGTTTTGGCCTCAGTAAATCCATAATCAATATTTGCGCGGAGGGTATGCAACGGCACCCGACCTTCGAGGTACTGCTCTACACGGGAGAGTTCGGCACCGCCCAATCGGCCAGCACAACGAATACGAATGCCTTCAGCGCCGAAATCCATCGCCATTTGCACGGCCCGCTTCATGGCACGTCGGAACATGATGCGGCGCTCCAACTGTTGGGCCACGTTTTCGGCCACGAGCTGGGCATCAATCTCCGGCTTTCGGATTTCCTGGATATCCACGTAAACCTCTTTGCCGGTCATACGGGCGAGTTGTTCTTTAATCTTATCGATCTCAGCACCGCGCCGACCGATCACCACTCCAGGGCGGGCGGTCAAAATCTTGATGCGCACGCGCTTGGTGGCGCGCTCGATGAGAATCTTGGTCACAGCAGCACCGCTTAACTTATCAAACAAAAGCTTACGAATTGCCCGATCCTCGGTGAGGTAGTTTGCAAAGCTCTTCTTGTCTGAATACCACTTGGAGGCCCAGTCCTTGTTGACTGCCAAGCGCAGGCCTATTGGATTGCTCTTTTGTCCCATGGTCCTAAATCCTATTTATTGTCGGAGAGTGTGATCCGAATATGGCTGGTGCGCTTGATGATGGTCGAGCCACCCCCACGCGCACGGGTACGCCAACGACGCAACGGCGTGGCCGCGCCGGCCATCGCTTCACTAATCACGAGGGTATCGGCCGCCAGCTTATTGTCTGAGTCGAGGTATGCCTCGTACTTGGCCAGATCCGCCTTGAGGTGGCGGTACTTGCGAGCCAGCGCCCCCTTCTCCGTGGTTTTATTTTGAATTGTTTCCTTAATCTCAGCCACCTTGTTCTGGATCTCGCCCTCGTTCCATTCATTGCTGATATGCTCTGCGTTAGCCACGGCGGATTTCAGAGTTTGAGCGACGAGCCGCGCGGATTTTCGCGGGATATTAGCCAAGACTGCCTGAGCCTTGGCCACCGGCAAACCGGCGATCTGACGCGTCACTTCACGGACCTTCTTCGGCGACATGCGCACGTTGCGTGTTGTGGCAGTAATATTCATCTTAACGGACCTCCCGTTTCACGTGGGCGCTGTGGCCCTTGAATTGGCGGGTCGGGGAAAATTCTCCGAGCTTATGGCCCACCATATTTTCACTCACGTACACGGGCAGAAACTGTTTGCCATTGTGGACATTGAATGTCAGCCCCACGAAGTCGGGCATGATGGTGGAACGGCGTGACCAAGTCTTGATCGGCTTGGTAGAACCGGATTCCTTTGCCTTCATCGCCTTGCTCAGGAGCTTGGCGTCGGTGTAGTAACCTTTCTTGATTGAACGTGCCATGGCTGCTTATTTCCGTTTCATCGGCCGACCATCGCGGCGTACGAGGATAAATTTGTTGGAGTACTTCTTCTTGGAGCGAGTCTTGTAACCCTTGGTGATCACACCCCAAGGGGTGACCGGATGCCCGCCGCCGGAGGTCTTAGCCTCACCACCTCCCATTGGGTGATCGTGCGGATTCTTCGCCACCGCGCGAGTGATGCCGCGACGCCCACGATGACGGGTATTACCCGCCTTACCGATGACCTGCTTTTCATGATCGGCATTGCCCACTTCACCAACGGTGGCCCAACAGTCGGCGTTCACGCGACGAATTTCGCCGGAAGGTAGTTTGATCTGCGCATAATCCTTGTCACTTGCCATCACGGCGGCCGAGGAACCGGCTGCGCGGACAATTTGGCCGCCCTTACCCTGAGTCAGTTCGATGTTATGAATCGCAGTCCCCGCAGGGATTTTGGCCAGAGGCAGGGCGTTACCGGATTCCGGTTCGGCGTCTGGGCCGCTGTAAATTTTTTGGCCCACCTCCATGCCTTTGGCGGCAATGATGTAACGCTTCTCGTTATCCTTGTATTGCACGAGGGCAATGCGGGAAGAACGCATGGGATCGTATTCAATGGCGATCACGGTGCCTTCCACCGTAGCGTCGGCACCGTATTTGTCGCGGGCGAAACGCCGCCTGAAATCCACATTCCGGATCTTCTGCTTGGCGCCACCACCGATGCCTCGCATGGTGATGTGACCATCACTGTTGCGACCGCCGGTCTTCTTCTTAATCTTAACCAGAGCCTTCTCGGGCTTGGTTTTGGTGATCTCCTCGAATGTAGTGCGCTTAATGTAGCGCTGCGAGGGGGTCACGGGTTTATAGGAACGGATGGGCATCTCTCAATCTCCTTACAACAGTTCGATCTCGCCTTTTTCCAGCGTAACGACGGCTTTCTTCCAGTCGGAAGTCCGACCGGCCACTCGGGTCCGGGCGCGCTTGGTTTTGCCATTCACACGAGAGGTATTTACCGAGGCAACTTTCACCTTGGGAAATAGCTCCTCTACGGCCTGGCGAATCTGGTGTTTATTGGCTCGCACATCAACACGCAGCGTGTACTGACGAGCCACCTCATCCTTCATGCCCTTGGTACGGCGGAAGGTGTAGAGATCCTTCAGATGCTGCGTTTTCTCCGAGTCGTGCAGACCTTTGATGACGGTAAATGAATGCATTAGCTCTCTTTCGTGTTCAGGCGGGAGGCCACTTTTTCCAGAGCGTCCTTCGAGATGATCACCGTGTCCGGGCGAAGCACTTCGTAGGTGTTTAAAGATTCGGCTTCCACCAGTTCCACCAGTGGAATATTGCGGGCGGCCAGCGCTAAGTTGCCATCGGCTTCGCCATTGACCAGCAGCACAGTGCCTTCAGCCGCTAATGATTCAATTTGCGCGGCCAACGTTTTGGTCTTATGCGTCTCAAGTTTCAAGGAATCCACCACGATCACCTCGCCGGCATTAATGCGCTCGGTCAACGCTTTGCGCAGGGCCAAACGGCGGGTTTTGGTGTTCACTTTCTTCGAGTAATCACGCTGCTTCGGGCCATGGGCCACACCGCCACCAGCAAAGATGGGGGTTCGGCGCGAACCAGTCCGAGCGCGACCGGTGCCTTTTTGGCGCCACGGCTTTTTACCAGTGCCACTCACTTCCCCACGGGTCTTAACTTTGGCGGTGCCCATACGTTGAGCGGCCATGTAGGCAACCACGGTATCGTGTACGGCCTGGTTGCCCTTCTCGGCATCCACCAGATCAAAGCCCACGGGGACCTTGCCCGAGTCGCTGCCTGAAAGTGTCTTTACATCAAGTTCCATCGTCGTGCCTCGTTATGCTTTAACTGCCTTGGCGCGTTTTTTGGCACCCCGGATAACCACGTAATCGCCTTTGGAACCCGGAATGGCACCTTTGATTAGGAGCACGCCGTCCTCTTCACGAACCTGAATGACCTCAAGGTTCTGTACGGTACGGCTTTCTTGACCCATGTGGCCGGGCATTTTCTTGCCGGGAACCACCCAACCAGGGGTAGCGCAAGCTCCGATACCACCAGGGCGACGAAACCAGCCTTTTTGACCATGGCTCGCGGGGCCACCACCAAAGTTCCAACGCTTCACGACGCCTTGGAATCCTCGGCCTTTGGTATCCCCAATGGCGTCGACGTAATCGCCAACCTCAAAGATCGTCACGGGTACTTCGTCGCCGGTGTTAACTTCCAGCGAGTAATCGCGGAATTCCTTCACCAGCTTTACGTGTTTGCCGCCCTGTTTCTCGAAATGACCCCGTAACGGCTTGGACTGGCGTTCGGGCTTGGCTTGATCATCATAACCAAGTTGGACAGCATTGTAGCCATCCGACTCCTCGGCACTCTTTACCTGCAATACGCGATTTGGACCTGCGTGCACAACAGTAACGCACACGGCGTTTCCGTTTGCATCGTACACGCGGGTTTGTCCCAGTTTTTTGCCAATCAGACCGATCATCTCGTTAGAAAATTTTAATGTTAATGTCCACACCAGCCGGCAAATTCAGCTTCTTGAGCTCATCCACGGTCGCCGGGGTTGGCTGCAAAATATCAATCAAACGCTTGTGCGTGCGTTGCTCGAAGGTTTCCTGGCTCTTCTTGTTTACGTGCGGCGAACGAGTCATGGTGAAACGCTCGCGGCGGGTCGGCAGCGGAATCGGGCCAGCCACGCGGCTGCCGGTACGCTTTACGGTCTCCACAATCTCGGTGGACGACTTATCCAACACGCGATGGTCGAAGCCCTTGAGTCTAATACGTATTTGTTGTCCTGCAGCCATGCTGTTTCCTTATTTATTGGCCTTGTCCAAAATTTCCTCGGAGATGCTGGCGGGCACCTGCTCGAATGTGTCCGGCTCCATGGAGTAGGAGGCACGGCCGCTTGAGAGTGAGCGGATATCCGTGGCGTATCCAAACATTTGGGCCAACGGAATCTTCGCGGTGATCACCGTGCCGGAGGGTTTGGAGTCAATTCCCTGCACCTCACCACGACGTCGGTTCATGTCGCCAATGATGTCACCCTGATATTCATCCGGAGTAGTAGCTTCCACCTTCATCATCGGCTCCAGCAGCACGGCTTTGGCCTTGGCCACGGCTTCTTTCATGGCCAAAATGCCCGCCATTTTGAAAGCCAACTCGTTTGAGTCGACGTCGTGGTAGCTACCATCAACGATCGAAATTTTCATGTCGATCAATTCGAAACCAGCCAACACACCGCCCTGAATGGTTTCCAGAATCCCTTTCTCCACCGCAGGGATGTATTCACGAGGAATCACACCGCCCACAATTTTGTTTTCCACCTCCACACCGCTACCCCGTTCGGTGGGCTCGATGGTAATGGTGGCGTCACCGTACTGACCGCGACCACCGGATTGTTTCTTGAAAAGCCCGCGACCTTCGGCAGCAGCGGTGATGGTCTCGCGATAGGCGATCTGGGGGGCACCGGATTGCGCCTGCACTTTGAACTCACGCTTCAGTCGGTCCCGAATAATTTCGAGGTGCAGCTCACCCATGCCAGCCACGAGTGTCTGCCCGGTTTCCTCATCGGTGTAGCATTTGAAAGTGGGATCTTCCTCGGCCAATGCCTGCAGCCCTGCAGCCATTTTTTCTTGGTCGGCCTTGGAGTCTGGCTCGATAGCCATGGAAATGACAGGCTCCGGGAACGTTGGTGGCTCGAGGCAGACATCAATGTCCGGCGTGCAAAGGGTATCACCAGTGGTGATGTTGCGAACACCCACTAAGGCAGCGATGTCGCCGGCGTAGACGGTCTCGACATTTTCCTGTTTGTCGGCCTGAATCATCATGATCCGATTCACGCGTTCCTTTTTACGGGTTCGCGGGTTGTACATCGTATCGCCCTTGGTGATCTGGCCGCTATAAACGCGGAAGAAAACTAGTTTGCCGGCGAAGGGGTCGGTCCACAACTTGAATGCTAGAGAGCAGAACGGAGCATTATCGTCAGCAGGGAATTCCGTTATCTTGGATTCGTCATCCGGATCGGCCCCGGATTGAACATCCACGTCCAACGGTGAAGGCAGATAATCAACCACCGCATCCACCATTGGCTGCACGCCCTTGTTCTTGAAGGCGGAGCCGCCCAAGACCGGTACAAATTCACCGGCAATAGTCAAGCGACGGATGGCCTGCTTCAGCTGCGTCGCGTCGGGTGTCTTATCTTCGAGGAGCATTTCCATGATCTCCTCATCGCGGTCGCCCACCGCTTCGAGTAATTCCTGATAGGCCGTCTCGGCCGTTTCCTTGAGATCGCCCTCGAGTTCTTCGACGTTGATCTTGGAACCAAAATCATCGGAAGGATCGTGGATCAGCGCCTTTTGGTTCACCACATCGATCAAACCCTTGAGATCTTCTTCTGAGCCAATCGGGATGCCGACCGGATAGGCGGGAGCCCCAAGACGCTCACGCATTTCGCTGACCACATTGGCAAAATTCGCACCGGTGCGGTCCATCTTGTTGACGAACGCGATCCGCGGGACGTTGTATTTGGTGGCCTGTCGCCAAACCGTCTCGGACTGCGGCTGCACACCGGCCACGCCACAGAACACGGCCACGGCACCGTCCAGCACGCGCATGGAGCGCTCCACCTCTGCGGTGAAGTCCACGTGACCCGGGGTATCGATGATGTTCACGCGGTGCCCTACGTCGGTCCAGAGCTTAGCAGTGCCGTCATTAGCCTGCTTCCAGAAACAGGTGGTGGCAGCAGAGGTGATGGTAATGCCGCGCTCACGTTCCTGCTCCATCCAGTCGGTCACGGTGTTGCCATCGTGCACTTCACCGATCTTGTGGCTCAGGCCCGTGTAAAACAGGATGCGCTCGGTGGTGGTGGTTTTGCCGGCGTCGATATGCGCGGCAATGCCGATGTTCCGGGTGCGCTCCAGCGTGTATTCGCGGTTCGGCGAATTCAACGCGCTGGTGTCTTTTTCTGCTGCTGTTTCCATCTTCTCTATTCGACTAAAAAACGCTCCGGGAAAAACATCGCCCGGAGCGAATTCAACTGCAAATTGTCCTACCAGCGGAAGTGGGCGAATGCCTTGTTCGCCTGCGCCATTCGGTGCACTTCATCGCGCCTTCGAATGGAGCTTCCTTCGCCTTCATAGGCTTCCATTATTTCCTTAGCCAAAGCATTCCCCATCGGGGTGCCTTTGCGGGATTTGGCAAATTGTACGATCCAGCGGAGTGCCAGAGCTTCGGAGCGTGCGCCGGTCACTTCCATGGGGACCTGATAAGTAGCCCCCCCCACGCGGCGGCTCTTGACCTCGAGGCGGGGCTTGGCGTTTTCCACCGCGCGCTCCAATACCTCCAAGGCGGTTGTGCCTTCCTGGTTTTCCACGATCTGGTCAAAGGCGCCATAGACAATCCGCTGGGCGACGCTGCGTTTGCCGCGTTCCATGACGGTGTTGACCAAACGGCCGACCAGCCGACTGCCAAATTGGACATCCGGATAAATCTCTCGCTTAACTGCTCTGCGTCGTCGTGACATCGTCTGTTAAAATTTTTACTTCTTGTCTGCCTTCGGGCGTTTCACGCCGTACTTGGAGCGGCTCACGCGGCGTTTCTCCACGCCCTGAGCATCGCGTTGCCCCCGCACCACATGGTAGCGCACACCCGGCAAATCCTTCACCCGGCCGCCGCGCACCAGCACAATGCTGTGCTCCTGCAAGTTATGACCTTCATCCGGAATGTAGGCGATGATCTCCTGACCGTTGGTCAGGCGTACCTTAGCCACTTTCCGCATAGCGGAGTTCGGTTTCTTCGGTGTACGGGTATACACCTGCAGGCATACCCCTTGGCGGAAGGGACAATTCTGCAAAGCCGGAGATGTGCTCTTCTCCTTAATCTTCTTCCGCCCTTTGCGGATCAACTGGTTAATGGTTGGCATTTTATCTTAAATACCTTGCAAAAAAACGCGTTACCGCGCTGTTTTTGGCAAACGGGGGCGGGATATTACCAAAGGTTATCCCCAGTGCAACAAGTTTTCTTACTTTTTTTGCAAAAAGTTTCTCATCACACTTTTTCCACTTTCCGTTTCAGTGGAGACTAACCCACTAACGGGTTCGGTTCCTCAGATTCCGGCCCCAACAACAGGTGGGATTCATCCTCCATTTCCACCGGATCCACCAGCGGTTTGAGGTCTAACTTACGGTGCCCATCAAATCCGGTGCCGGCTGGAATAATGTGACCCATGATGACGTTTTCCTTAAAGCCGTGGAGTGTGTCTTTTTTACCAAGGGTGGCTGCTTCAGTTAACACGCGGGTGGTGTCTTGGAAGGACGCCGCGGAAAGGAAACTCTCTGTTTCCACCGAGGCCTTGGTGATGCCCAGCAACACTGGGCTTGCCTCCGCAGGTTGACCGCCCATCTCTTCGATGCGTTCGTTTTCAATTTCAAACGTCACCTTGTCGACCTGCTCACCCCACAGGAACGTGGTATCGCCAGCCTCGGTAATGCGCACCTTGCGGAGCATTTGGCGCACGATCATTTCGATGTGCTTGTCGTTAATCGTCACACCCTGCAGGCGGTACACCTCTTGCACCTCGTTCACGAGGAAGGCTTGCAACGCGTGCACGCCTAGAATGTCCAGAATGTCATGCGGTAAGATCGGGCCTTCAGTAAGCTGTTGGCCCTTCTTCACAAAGTCACCCTTAAACACAATGCAGTGTTTGCCGATCGGCACGAGGTGCTCTTCTTCCTCCCCCGCATCTTCGTTGGTGAGAATGAGCGAGCGCTTACCGCGCACAATCGGACCGAAGTCCACCACTCCATCAATCTTAGCGATTTCAGCAGCATCCTTCGGTTGGCGGGCTTCGAATAACTCGGACACACGCGGCAGACCACCGGTGATATCCTTCGTCTTAGAGGTCTTTCGAGGAGTCTTGGCCAACAAGGTGCCAGGGGCAATCTTATCACCTTCATCCACCGTCACGTGGGCACCGGCAGGAATCGGGTAGTCTGCCACGGCGTGGCCCTTGGAGTCTTCCACAATCACTTGCGGATGGAGATCTTCCTTGTGCTCAATGATCACCATGGATTCCTGCCCAGTGGCCGCATCCACTTCGTGATCCATCGTCACTCCCTCGATAATGTCGTGGAAGACGATCTTGCCACCTTTTTCCGAGAGAATCGGCACATTGTATGGATCCCACTGTACAAAGGTTTGGCCTTTCTTGACGGTCTCTCCGTCAGCCACGGACAACACGGCACCGATAGGAATATCATAATCTTCGGTTTCCGCGTTGGTTTTAGGATCGTGAATACTGACTCGACCGTTTTTGTTCAGCACAATGTGGCTGCCATCTTCTAGGTCCACAATCCGGAGGCCTTCGTATTTCACAACACCACCTTCGCGGGCAACGATCTCCGGCTGTTTAAAAACAGAAGAAGCCGTACCACCGATGTGGAAGGTCCGCATGGTCAGCTGGGTGCCCGGTTCACCGATCGACTGGGCGGCAATGATTCCAACAGCTTGACCGTGCTCGGCGGTTTTACCGGTGGCTAGGTTGCGGCCGTAGCAATGGGCACACACACCATGGCGCACCTCGCAGGTAAGCACCGAACGCACCTTCACCTTTTCGATGTTGGCGTCTTCGATGGCTGCAGCTTTTGTCTCGTTAATCTCTTCACCGGCGCGCACAAAGAATTCATCCGGGTTAAACGGATTGATCACATCCTCACAGGAGTGGCGGCCCACGAGGCGGTCGGCCAAGTGCACAACCTCTTCTTCGCCTTCATAAATGGCTTCCAGCCAAATACCGTTATTGGTTCCACAATCCGTCTCCTGAATAATCACGTCTTGCGCCACATCCACGAGCTTGCGAGTCATGTAACCGGAGTCGGCGGTCTTTAGGGCGGTATCAGCCAGGCCTTTACGTGCACCGTGTGTGGAAATGAAATACTCTAACACAGTGAGCCCCTCGCGGAAGTTTGAGAGAATCGGTTTCTCAATGATGTCACCGCTCGGCTTGGCCATCAAGCCACGCACACCTGCAAGCTGACGCACTTGTTGGCGGTTACCCCGCGCCCCGGAATCTACCATGAGTGCAACGGGGTTATACTCATCCTTGCCCTGGTTAGCCTCAAGCGTCTCCAACATCACGTTCGAGATCTTGTCCGTTGCATGCGTCCAGATATCAATGATCTTGTTGTAGCGTTCGCCCGGAGTGATGACACCCTTCCGGTACTGCTTCTCCACATCATCAATTTCCTTCTGAGCGGACTTAATCTGCTGGCTCTTCTCGGCCGGGATGATCATGTCGTCGACACCGATTGAAGCGCCCGCTTTCGTGGCTTCCTTAAAACCCAGCTCCTTGAGCTTGTCTAGTGCCACAACGGTCTTCTTTTGACCGGCAAACTTGTAGGAGTTTCCAATCAATTCACCTAGCTTACCCTTGGCGACCTCGAAATTCGGAAACCCAATTTCCTCGGGCCAAATTTCACTGAACACCACGCGACCTGCGGTGGTGGTGATTACCGAGGATTCCTTGTCGCCATACACGGTGTCTTTGCCGCGGTCTGGATTGGCCAGGTGAATGCGTGAGTGATGATCAATATCCTCCTCGTCGAGAGCGAAGAACACTTCGTCCATATTCGCAAACAATGGAATACGCTGCTCTTTCTTGCCTTTCCGGCTGGGCAACTTGCGCGGCTCCACGGTGAGGTAATAGGATCCCAGCGTGATGTCCTGCGTGGGCGTCATGATCGGCTTACCGCTGGACGGGCTGAAAATGTTGTTTGGCGCCAGCATCAGAAGGCGGGCCTCCATTTGCGCTTCCACGGACAGCGGCACGTGCACCGCCATTTGGTCACCGTCAAAGTCCGCGTTGTACGCAGTGCAGACCAGCGGATGAACGCGGATGGCCGACCCCTCTATGAGCACCGGCTCAAACGCCTGCACAGACAAACGGTGCAAGGTAGGCGCACGGTTCAACATCACCGGGTGCCCCTTGGTTACCTCTTCTAGGACATCCCACACTTCGGGGGTTTGGCGCTCGATGAGTTTCTTAGCCGAACGCACGGTATGAACGTAACCCAATTCCTTGAGGCGGCGAATGATGAACGGCTCGAACAACACGAGCGCCATCTTCTTGGGCAGGCCGCATTGGTTAAGCTTCAGTTCCGGCCCGATAACAATCACCGAACGACCAGAGTAATCCACACGCTTGCCGAGCAAGTTTTGGCGGAAACGACCGCCCTTACCCTTGAGCATGTCGGACAGCGACTTGAGTGCACGGTTACCCGCACCGGTTACCGCACGGCCATGGCGACCGTTGTCGAACAACGCGTCCACCGCTTCCTGTAGCATCCGTTTCTCGTTGCGGATGATGACCTCGGGGGTCTTCAACTGCATGAGATTTTTCAAACGATTGTTCCGGTTAATGACGCGACGATACAGGTCGTTCAAGTCTGACGTTGCAAAGCGACCGCCTTCCAACGGCACCAGCGGGCGCAGGTCCGGGGGAATTACCGGCAGTACACTGAGGATCATCCATTCCGGACGGGTAGCGGATTCCTTGAATCCGTTGAATAGCTTAATGCGTTTAGCGAGCTTCTTGCGAATCTGCTTACTGCGCGTCTTGGTCATGGCCTCGTGCAATTCGTCGATGCCCTGATCCAAATCAATTTTTTCCAGCGCTTGGTATACCGCCTCGGCACCCATCTTGGCGACAAAAGCGCCGCCCTCATCAAGGCTGTCATTCGGCCCGTAGGTTTCCACGGCCTCCCGCATCTCCGCCTCGGTGAGGAGTTGATTGCGCTCCAGCGGCGTGTCGCCCGGATCAATCACGAGATAATCCTCGTAGTAAATCACGCGCTCAAGATGACGTCCGGTCATGTCCAGCATCAAACCAAGACGAGACGGCATGCATTTGAAGAACCAAATATGACTGCAAGGCACGGCCAGTTCTATGTGGCCCATGCGCTCGCGGCGCACGCGGGCAAGGGTGACCTCCACACCGCAACGGTCACACACCACTCCCTTATATTTGATCCGCTTATATTTACCGCAGGAACATTCCCAATCCTTAACTGGACCGAAGATACGCTCACAAAAGAGGCCGCCCTTTTCGGGCTTAAAGGTTCGGTAGTTGATGGTCTCGGGATTTTTGACTTCACCCTTGGACCAACGCCGGATGGTTTCCGGGGAGGCCACGGAGACCTGCACATAATCCACGAGGTTAACGCGCTCGAGTCCGAGTAATTCGCGGGCTGAATCGGTGCTACTCATTATTTAAATATCCTTCTCAGTTTCAGGTCGGTTAGCTGGCGAGAGCGGCGAGGGTGTCATCGGCTTCGGAGCTGTCCCCCGTGGGATTGGTATAGCCCACCTTCACTTCCAAACCTAGGGATTCCATTTCCTTCACGAGCACGTTGAACGACTCGGGAATACCGGCATCCAACGTGTTATCGCCCTTCACGATGTTCTCGTAAATACGGGTACGGCCCTGCACGTCGTCTGACTTCACGGTCAATAATTCCTGCAGGGTATAGGCGGCGCCATAGGCTTCCATGGCCCACACCTCCATCTCGCCGAAGCGCTGGCCGCCATACTGCGCCTTACCGCCCAGCGGCTGCTGGGTCACAAGGCTGTAGGGGCCCACCGCGCGGGCGTGAATCTTGTCAGCCACCAAGTGGCCCAGTTTCAGCATGTAAATGTAGCCAACCACGATCTCCTGATCGAAGCGTTCGCCGGTTTGGCCATCGTAGAGATAGGCCTTACCGTTTTCGCCCACCAGCGGATCGCCCACCTGTTCAATATTCTGGTCTACGGCTTGCTTAAGATATTCGCGAACGCTCTTTTCACTGATCCCGTCAAAGATCGGAGTCGCGTAATGCAAACCGAGCATTTTCGAAGCCCAGCCTAGGTGAGTTTCCAGCAACTGCCCGACGTTCATCCGACTGGGCACGCCCAGTGGGTTCAGGCAGATGTCCACCGGAGTGCCATCTTTCAGGTACGGCATGTCCTCCTCCGGCACGATCTTGGCGACCACACCCTTATTACCGTGGCGGCCAGCCATCTTGTCTCCCACAGACAGCTTGCGCTTAGAGGCAACGTAGATTTTGACGTTTTTCACCACGCCCGTCTCGCCTTCGTCGCCCGCTTCCACTCGCTGCAGCTCGTCGTCATGCGCCATCTGCAGATCTTCAAAACGTTTGCGGAAGGTATCGAGAATCTCGTTAATCTTGTTCCGGATGGGAGAAGGATCGATCTCGATCTTGTCATAACTCACTGCGAGTTTGCGCAGCAGGGTCTTGGTAATCTTTCGGTTGGACGGAATGATGATCTCGCCGGTCTCGCTGTTTACGACATCCAGCGGAATCTTTTCGCCGAGGAGAATGTTTGCCAGCGCTTCGGTGAGTTGCTCGTGCAATTCGGCGAGCTTCTTCTTGTATTCGTCCTGCACCTGCTTCTCACCCTTGTTCGGGGTTGTGGTTACCTTGGCTGTTTTATCTTCCTTGGCGGATACCTTCACATCCATGACTATGCCAGTAGTGCCGCTGGGCACACGCAAGGACGTATCCTTCACGTCTGCCGCCTTCTCACCGAAGATAGCTCGAAGCAAACGCTCTTCGGGAGCCAATTCGGTTTCGCTCTTGGGTGTGATTTTACCCACAAGAATATCGCCGGGCTTCACTTCAGCTCCCACACACACGACGCCATCCGGCCCGAGATCCGCCAAGGCTTCCTCGCCCACATTCGGAATATCGCGGGTGATTTCCTCGGGACCCAGCTTGGTGTCCCGGGCCGCCACTTCGTATTCGGAGATGTGCACCGAAGTGAACACATCATCCTTCACGATGCGCCGCGAAATGGTGATCGCGTCCTCAAAGTTGTAGCCGTTCCACGGCATGAACGCGACGAGCACGTTCTTGCCAAGTGCCAGTTCACCTTGATCAGTAGAAGGTCCATCGGCAATCACCTGCCCTTCCTTCACGGTGTCGCCGCGACTGATGAGCGGTTTTTGGTTAATGCAGGTGGAGGCATTGGAGCGCTGGAACTTGCGCATTTCGTATACCCACATGCCCGCTTCCGGATCGTGCTTGAACTTGCGTTTGCCCTCGGGCATTTCGCCGTCCTTGGTGATCACAATCCGATCGCCCGTCACTGAGGCAACCTTGCCACTCACCTCGGTTTTCACCACTGCGCAGGAATCCTGAGCGATACGGCCTTCCATGCCCGTGGCCACAAACGGCGCCTCTGCCTCGAGCAGTGGTACTGCCTGACGTTGCATGTTTGACCCCATGAGTGCGCGGTTCGCATCATCATGCTCCAGAAACGGAATAATGGCGGCTGCCACGGACACGAGCTGTTTCGGGCTCACATCCATGTAATCCACCTCAGTCGGCGGCACGTCAATAAAGTCGCCCTTGCGACGGCAGGTTACGCGCTCGGTTTGGAACACACCCTTCTCATCGATCGGCGCGTTGGCCTGAGCCACGATATGTTTCTCTTCCGCGTCCGCGGTCAGGTAATCAATTTTGTTAGAAACCTTACCCTTCACCACCTTGCGGTAGGGTGTTTCGATAAACCCGAAATCGTTCACGCGAGCAAACGTAGCCAACGACGCTATCAGGCCGATGTTCGGTCCTTCGGGCGTTTCAATGGGGCAAATACGGCCGTAGTGTGAGGGGTGCACGTCGCGTACCTCAAAGCCGGCACGATCACGGGACAATCCACCCGGGCCCAACGCGGACAAGCGGCGTTTATGCGTGGTTTCAGCCAATGGATTAATTTGATCCATGAACTGACTGAGTTGGCTACGACCGAAGAAATCGCGAATCACCGCGCTCAAGGCCTTCGGATTCACCAGCTTGGTCGGCGTCATGGTGTCCGTTTCCTGATCGAACAAGGTCATGCGCTCTTTCACGAGGCGTTCGGTGCGAGCCAAGCCCACGCGGCATTGGTTGGCGACCAACTCTCCCACGGTCCGCACACGCCGTGAACCGAGGTGATCAATATCATCCAACACACCTTCGCCCATCTTAAGTTTGAGCAGATAACGGGTGGCTTCAGCCAAGTCATCCTTGGTTAGTGTGCGGGACTCTTCGGGATCATTAAAGTCCAGCTTCTGGAAAATCTTATAACGACCTACCCGGCCCAAATCGTAGCGTTTAGGATCAAAGAACAGGCGTTTGAGCAAGGCTCGGCTATTGGCTACTGTGGGCGGATCACCCGGGCGCAAACGGCCATAAATCTCCTTAAGCGCCTCCTCTTCATTGTGCGCGGGATCCTTCTTCATGCACTTGATAATGAGGCCCTCGTCACGTGAGATGTTCACCACACTCACCTTGGTAGTGCCAGTGGTGGCAATCTGCTTAAGGACTGCGCGCGATAGCGGCTCAAAGGCGCGGGCCACAATCACGTTTTTCTCTTCGTCCTCAATGTCCTGCGTCAGCACAAGATCCGCGAGGTTGTCATGTTTCTCGGCCTTCTTAAGGCTCATCTCTTCGATGTCGTAGAACATCTCGAGAATCTCACGGTCCGTTCCCTTGGAACCATCATCCTTCAGGAAACACAGTGCGCGGAAGAAAGTGGTGATCAGAAACTTACGCCGCCGTTTCTTGCGGTCCAGATACACGTACAATAAATCGTTGGTATCAAACTGCGCTTCAAACCACGAACCGCGGTCCGGAATGATCCGGAACGAATGCAGTGTCTTGCCGTTGGCGTGCGTGGAGGTCTCGAACGCCAAGCCCGGCGAACGGTGCAATTGGCTCACGATCACACGCTCTGCGCCATTGATTACAAAGCTGCCCGACGGCGTCATCAGGGGCATTTCCCCCATGAACACTTCCTCTTCCTTGACCTGTTTGCCCTCCTTAAGATGGAAGGTGACGTAGAGCGCAGCCCCGTAGGTACCACCATCGTCCAGTGCCTCAAGCCAAGTTTGCTTGGGTGGACGAATCTCGTAGCTATGAAAATCCAAAGTGATGCTACCGTCGTAACTCTCAATAGGAAACACTTCCTTCAAAACGGCTTCCAAGCCGTCCTCAACGCGCTTGGTTTTGTCCACTCCCAACTGGAGGAACTCTGCGTACGATTTCTTCTGGATCTCGATCAGGTTTGGGAAGTCGATGACTTCCTTGATCTTACTGAAGTTAATTCGTTCCCGTTGTGTCGCTGCCATATCGCCAATCTTTTATGTTGCCGGCCTTCACCGGCGGGGTTTCCCCGTTTCCCGAATTATTATTCGGGAAAATGTTTTGCCCTGTGTTCAAGACGGTCCGCAGACCGTGTGTTGTTTGCCTCGTTTCACATAAAACGAGGCTGTCGGTGGCGGCCGTAGCCGCCACCGATGCCCATGAATTCGGTTACTTGACCTCGACCTTCGCCCCGGCTTCCTCGAGCTTCTTCTTAGCCTCTTCGGCCTCGTCTTTGCTCACGCCTTCGAGAAGGGCTTTCGGTGCGCTCTCCACAAACTCCTTGGCTTCCTTCAAGCCTAAGTCGCTCTTGATGCCGCGCACGGCCTTGATGGCTGCAACCTTGTTGCCACCGTCTCCGAGGAGAACGACGTCGAAGGAATCTTTCTCCTCCGCCGCGCCAGCGTCGCCGCCTGCAGGCGCTGCCACGGCCACGGCTGCGGCCGGCGCTGCTGCGCTCACGTCCCATTTTTCCTCGAGTTGTTTCACCAAGTCAGCCGCCTCAATTACGGTCAGGCTGCTCAGCTCTTCTACAATCTTGTCCAGATCTGCCATTGTCTTGTCCTTTGTTTTTAGTCGTCTCGTCGCCCTCCCGGCGGGGAGGATTTCAGTGCGCCGCCTGCGTCCCGACGATTTACTGTTGTCTCACTCACCTCCGCCACTCAGCGGGGGTGAAATTCATTTAATTTATTCGCCCTTATCCACTCGAGCCTGGATGGCTCGGGCCACCATACTCGCCGGAGTATTAACCACTCGAGCCAACTGGGTGGCCGGTGCCTGCAGCACGCCCAGCAACTGGGAGCGCAATACCTCAATGGAGGGAAGATCCGCGATGCGTATAACGGCATCCGCCTCAAGGCGTTCCTCGCCCACGAAACCGAAACGGATCTTCGGTTTGTCGGTATTCTCAGCGAATTCCTTCACCACTTTGGCGGCGGCGGAAATATCCGCTTCCCCAGTGATGATCGCTAGCTGGCCACTCAAAGTCCCCTTGAGTTCACCCACACCGGCCTCGGCGGCGGCGGCGACGAACACAGAGTTTTTCACCACGTGAATCTCCGCATTCACTCCGCGGAGTTTGCCACGCAGATCCTCGAACTCGGCTACAGTGATGCCTTTGTACTCGGTAGCGATGAAGAACGGGGATTCGTTTAGCCGCTCTACGTATTCGTCAGTCAGAAATTGTTTTTCAGCACGCATGATATTGTTCCCCGGTTAGCCGAGATTCGTGATCTCCTTAAGATCCAGCTTCACACTGGGCCCCATGGTGGTGGAAATGGATGCTGACAACAGGTAGTTGCCCTTGGTGGAGTCGGGCTTGGCCTTCATCACGGCGGTCAACGCGGCTTCAGCGTTCTCCAAAAGTTTCGCCGCATCAAAGCTGATCTTCCCCACGGGAAATGCAAGGTTGGCGCTCTTATCCACCTTGAACTCCACGCGGCCGGCTTTCACTTCGCCCACTGCCTTGGCGAGGTCTTCAGTCACGGTGCCGGCCTTGGGGGTCGGCATCAGGTTGCGTGGACCGAGCACACGGCCAAGTTTGGCCACACCGGCTTTCATGGCTTCAGGAGACGCCACAGCTACATCAAAATCCGTCCAGCCGCCCTCGACCTTTGTAATGAGTTCCTTCAATCCCACGTGATCGGCGCCAGCTTCCTTAGCAGCATCGGCTGCGGGGCCTTCGGGTGCAAAGACCGCCACACGTACAGTCTTGCCGCTACCGTTGGGCAACGCCACGGTGCCGCGCACCATTTGGTCGGAGTGTTTGGGGTCCACGCCCAGACGCAGCGACAGGTCGACCGATTCGTCGAACTTGGCGCGAGGGAATTTCCCGAGGGCGTCAACGGCGTCCTTCAGGGAAACGGTTTCCCCACCGTTCCGGGCCTCGAGGGCTTGTTTGTATCGTTTGCTAGGCATTGTAGGGGTGCGGTGCAGACGGGCTCACGCCCTCCCGCTGTTTGGTTTAAATTTTAGTCGACTACGTCGATGCCCATACTTCGGGCGGTGCCGGCAATAATGCGCGCGGCTTTTTCCTCATCAAATGCGTTGAGGTCGTTCTTCTTTTTCTCCGCGATTTCGGCGATCTGCGCTTGAGTCACTTTGCCGACCTTTTCCTTGTTCGGCACTCCAGAGCCGGAGGCGATGCCGGCGGCTTTCTTGAGGAGATCCGAAGCTGGCGGGGATTTCAGGACGAAGTCAAAGGACTTGTCTTGGTACACGGTGATCACCACCGGCACGATACTGCCTGCCATGTCCTGAGTTTTGGCGTTGAACTCCTTACAGAACGGCATGATCGGCACACCGAGCTGCCCCAGAGCCGGGCCCACGGGCGGTGCCGGCTTGGCGTCGCCGCCGGGAATCTGAAGTTTGATTTGTCCAATTTCTTTTTTCGCCATGGTAAATTAATCCTATTGTGGGGTTATTGTTTTTCCACCTGCCAATACTCGAGCTCCACCGGGGTGCTGCGGCCGAAAATATCGATAGTCACCTTTAGTTTGCCGGCTTCGGTATCAATTTCTTCCACCGAACCATTGTAGTTTTGGAAGGGGCCGTCGTTGATCTTCACCACTTCGCCGATCTCGAAATTCACCCTCGGCTTTTCACTCTCTTCAGCCTCCGTGATCTGAGCCTTGATCGCCTCAATTTCTTCGGTGGCCACCGAAGAAATTGAGGCGATCAAGG
>WTHG01000484.1 GCA_011523245.1 Verrucomicrobiales bacterium
CGACTTCATCAAGGCCAATAAGGACAAGCCGTTCTTTGTGTACATCCCGCACTCCATGCCGCACATCCCTCTCTATGTACCGGACGATGTGCGCGACCCTGACCCCAAGCGGGCATACATCAACACCATCGAGCACATCGACGCCGAGGTGGGTCGTCTGCTCAAGACGATTGATGACCTGAAACTCGCCGACAACACCTATGTCATCTACACCACCGACAACGGCCCGTGGCTGCCTTTCCTGCATCACGGCGGTTCGGCTGGCCCGTTGCGCGATGGCAAAGGCACGACCTTTGAGGGCGGCCAGCGCGTGCCCTGCGTGATGCGCGGGCCCGGCATCCCTGCCGGTACGGTTTGTGATGAACTCACCGGCACGATTGACCTCCTCCCCACCATCGCCGCGATCACCGGCAAAGCCCTGCCCAAGGGCCGCAAAATTGATGGCGTGGATGTCACCGGTCTATGGAAGGGCACAGCAGCCGTTTCCCCGCGCTCGGAATTTCTGCACTACACCTCGCGCGGTGACTTGGAAGGTATCCGGAGCGAAAAATGGAAACTGCTCATCAAGAAGCCCCGCCGCAATCCCAACAACCGTCCGCCGCAGGTCTTCCTCTTCGATCTCTCCAAGGATCTTGGCGAACAAAACAACCTCGCCGAAGCCAAGCCCGCGATCGTCAAAGACCTCCGCGCCCGCATGGAAACGCTGGACGCCGAGATCACCAAGAACGCCCGTGCACCTTGGTTTAAAAACTAAGCCGGTTATTCAACTGCTTCAGCCGGTTTAGTCGTAGGCTCCCGGAAAAAGAGGGCGAAAATTACGAGCACCCCAACGGAAAGGAATGCCGGAACGGGCCAGATCTTAGCCCAGTCGTGCGTCTTATCCGCCAATTCGTGCATCGCCAGCACCTTGCCCGCGAGCATGGTGCCCACGAATGCGCCTACGCCCCACAGGATGAAGGCGATGAAGCCTTGGCAGGCGGCGCGGATTTTCGGGTTGGCTTCATCATCGACGTAAAGCTGCCCGGCGATGAACAGGAAATCATAACAAACCCCGTGCATTAAAATTGCCGCAAAGATCAGCGGCGCGGCAAGGGTGGTGGCATCCACACTGCCGCCGAGGCAAAAGTACCGGGCAGCCCATGCGGCGATGCCGAGAAAGATAGTTTTCTTGTAGCCGAACTTCTTCAACATGATCGGCAGGCAAAACATGAAGACAATGTCCGACACCTGCGCGAGGGACATCTTGGCGGTGATCTTCGTCCACTCCAATTCGGTCAGATAAATGCTCATCATCACAAAGTAAAAGTATAGTGGGATGCAGATGAGAAACATGCAGCCGATAAAAATGGCAAAAGATGGTTTCTTCATCAGGGCCAAGGCATCGAGGCCTAGCAGTTCGGCGGCACTGATATTTTCACCGGTTTTCTTGGGCGGCGTGTGTGGCAGTGACAGGGAAAATAATGCCAGACCGATCGACACACCACCGGCGAGGTAAAATTGGATTGAAGATTGCTCACCGTTGAGGAGAGACAACGTAACGCCGCCGCCGATCCAACCGACGGCCGACCAGAGTTTCACTCGCGGGAATGCAGTTTTGGAATCATCCAGATGCGTGAGCGCCAGGGAATTACCCAGCGCCAGCGTTGGGGTGTACAGTGCGCAATAGAGAATTAGCGTGGAATAAAATGGCAGGAAGGATTTGAAATTGGGCAACGCACAAAGCACCAGCCCGCCTACCAGTGAAAACACCGCCAGAAGTTTTTCCGAGGCAAAATAGCGATCCGCCAACAGGCCCACAAGGAATGGCGAAATCATCGAGCCAATGGCAAACGCTCCGTAAGCCGCACCCACTTCCTGCCCACCGAACTGCAGCGTATGCGTTAAGTACGCGCCCATACTCGCATACCAGCTGCCCCAGACAAAATATTGCAGGAAGTTGAACAGGGACAATTTGACTTTGAGCTGAGTTTGCATGGCGGCGATGGGTGAGTGGCTTGAGGCTACGCAGTTGTTCCGGCACGTCAAGGTTAGTGGAGATTGACCGGGAGGCGACGGGCTGGAAGAATCGGCGCATGCAACGCTTACTTTTGATGGCCTCGGTTTGCCTTGCATTCGGCGCAGCGGCACAGGGAAAAATCCAGTGGCATGATGTCACTCAATGGGGCGTCGAAGGGCGTGGTTGGGG
>WTHG01000246.1 GCA_011523245.1 Verrucomicrobiales bacterium
CCGCGACCCATGGCGGGGGGGCGGGAGGCGGCGTGGCCGTGGGGGGAAGGATTGGCAGAGGGCGGATGATGTTCCTCAAGCCAGGTGCGGAGTGGGACGTCCTCGGGCTTCGGGTCGTAGGTGCCGTTGGCGTTGAGGCCGTCGCCGAGGAGCTGGCGGCGGATGGGGGAAAGCTGCGGGTAGAGGTGCGCCACGGTCATTTCGTCCTTGGGACGCAGCCAGCGGTAGCTGTAGCCGAGCCACATCACCTTGCGGGTGAGGTCGGATTCATTCGCGCTGCGCGAATGCCACGTGCGGCGGTCGAGCAACAGTGCCGAGCCGGCCGGCACACAGAGCGGTTCGGCACCAGGCGGGTTGCTGCGGCCGTCCTGCGGGCAGTCGATGGCGTTTTGCAAATGCGAGCCGGGCACGATCAAGGTATTCCCCCGGCCGGACACGCTGACGTCCGTGAGATAAAAGCCAATCTTCAACGACAGACGCGGGCGCGGATCGCTTTCGATTTCGTCATTCACGCGCATGCTGTCCTGATGCCAAGCCACGCGCCAATCCTGCGCTTGCGCGCTTTCGTTGGGTGTCACATCGAGATGCGAGTGGTACGAGTAAATGTTCCAGCCAAGGATGCCCCAGACTTTGGGGAATGTGGTCGGCCAGTCGACGAGATCGACGAGGGCCGGATCTTCGCCGAGCACGTTAGGCACGGAGAGCAGTTTGCCCGTGAGCGCCTCGGTGCGTTCGCGCGCGTCCACACGATCCATCACCGCAATCAACCGCTCGCACATCACCGCATCGAGCGCGTTCTCCACGACGAGAAAACCCTGCGTGTTGAACAGCTCCCGCTTGTTGTCGGTCAACAGATGTTGGAGGCAATCCGGATGCATCGGGCGCGTTTGGCATGCCATGAAGCTCGTGGATTAGCCAGTAAAATGCACCTTGAGGATTGCGCGGTTTGGGAAGGAACTTACACTGACGTAACTCGCCATGAACAAGTCCACCCTCACTCCCGATCTCTTCACCAACACCGTGACGTGACGCGATGGTATTTTATGCAGCTTGGGGCGGCTGGTGTAGCGGTGGTGTTCGAAGCGCGATAGTCTCAGTACTTCGGAAAGATGGCCGGGGTGGGGAAGCGGTCCTCGTGCTGGGTGCGGGCGTCGTGCAGATATTCGTCACGAGGCACCTCGAGGATGGGCCAGCGGCTCGAGTGGGCGCGTATGATTCTTCCGGGGCGAAATCCCTCGGTAATCAGGTCGGTCTCCAAAGTGATCTGGATTCCGCTACTCCCCAATGGAGCGGGTTCTATCCCTTTCGTGACTTCTATGAGGAGCCCTTTGCTGGCCATCTGGGCCGTGCCGGCTGTACCGCTTGCCCAATGTTTTAGAGTGTTTTCAGATGAAGCGAGCATGGCGCGTTGGCCTTTTTTGAAATCGGCGTAGAGCGAGGCATCCATGCCGCCAAATAGCGTGGCGGTTACTTTGGCTCGGCCGAACTTGCCGTATTCGACCTTGTCCACCCAACCGGGCATCCAGCGGCTTTTGATAAAGGCCTTATGAGTTTCAGTTTGATTTTGGGCAGCGCGTTGCATGGCGATGTCATCCAACCAGACGTCGGAAATATGAAACTGCATAAAGACCCCGTTGGGAGTGGGTTTCCAGGTGATGCCCAGCAGGGCGGTCTGATCGTTGAGGGCTTTCTTGCCGTTGGCCGGCCAGATCTTTTCCGCGATGAGATCCTGAACATTCAGTCTTTCTCGACCGCGCCAGAATCGGGTGGCGGCATCGAAGGTCAATGTTTCCGAATGGGCTTGGCCACCGCCGGCTCGAGGTTCGCGTCGGGCGGTGATGGATCCGGCGTTGGCTTTCACCTCCACTTCTTCAAGTTTCCAAATCAATCCCTTTCGGCGGCAATGGCTGGGTTCGTCCTCGAGTAGCAGTACATGGTTCTCGGCTGGGGCGGTGCCGATGCCGGCGTTGCCGAGTTTCTTCATCCGATTGTCGACCGGCAGCACGGGTACGGCGGAGATTTTCGGGTCCGGCGGCAGAAAGGCCTGCGCGTGCATCACCGTGCCGAGCGGGACATCCCGGAGATCGGCCGGTGCATCATGATAGCGAACCATTCCATAAGGCAGCAGGGCAAAGGGAGACGGACCGGTGAATCGAAACCGACCGTTTCCTTGGATACGAAGG
>WTHG01000263.1 GCA_011523245.1 Verrucomicrobiales bacterium
ACTTACATGAACGTCGGCGAAGCCATGGGCAAGGCGATGGTGGAACTGCTAAAGGCAGATTAATAGTGCAGCATATATTCGTTTTCATCCTGGGGATTTCTTTTGTGGGCGGTTTGTCGGCCGCGGAGCAACCCCTGGAACTAGCCGCGCCGTTTACAGACAACGCGATCCTGCAGCGCGAAACCGCCGTGCCGGTTTGGGGTTGGGATGTGCCGGGAACGAAAGTGACGGTGCAGTTCGCCGGGCAAACGAAGACCGCCATTGCGGACAAGCACGGCGACTGGATGGTGAAGCTCAATCCGCTGAAAGTCTCGCGCGCCGAACGCAACCTTGAGGTGAAAAACAGCCGCGGTCAGGCGATTACCCTCAAGGGCGTGCTCGTCGGTGAAGTGTGGTTTTCCAGCGGTCAATCCAACATGGTTTGGACTGCGGACAAGAGCATGTGCAACCAACTCGCGCGCGACCTCGCCTCGGCCAAGGACGAGGTGCTCATTCGGGAGATCAACATCAACACGATGTCCGCGCTCTACCCGCAAAAGCGCGCCAACTCGGATGACGGCTGGAAAAAGATCAGCGCCGCCGGCAGCTTCTCCGCCCTGTCACTGTCCTTCGCGCACGAGCTGTACAAGGAATTGAAAATGCCCATCGGCATTCTCCTCAGTGCCCACAGCAACACGCGCGTTGAGGCGTTCACGCAGCGTGGTGCGATCGAGGCGCATCCCCGGCTCAAGGGCGATGCCGATCTCATGCGCGATGCGGATCCCCTAACCGAGCAGGGCCGCAAGGCTTACGCGCTCTATTACGAGGAACTGAGTCAGTGGCAGGACGCCGCCGGCAAAGCGATGGAGCTGGGAGGGCGGGTGCCGGCGCGGCCTAAGCTGCCAGGCATCGCCGGCATGTGGCGAGGGCCGTCGCAGTTTTTCAATGGGAAGATTGCGCCGGTCGTGCCGTATGCCATTCGCGGCGCCATTTGGTGCCAGGGCACGAGCAATAGCGGAGACGGCCGCATTTACGCCGCGCGCATGGAGGCGTTGGTGAAGGGCTGGCGCGACGCCTGGGGCATGCCGGACTTGCCGTTTTATTTTACGCAAATGCAGTGCTACGGCTCGCCGGATACGGACAACGTTGGGTTTGCGGATGTTCGGCAGGTGCAGCATGTGTTTTTTCAAAACAACCGTAAAAACGTCGGCATGGTGGTGCAGTCGGATCTCAACTCCGCCCGGCCGCAGGGCATTCATTACTTCAACAAGCTGCACCCCGGCATGCGGCTCGCGCGCTGGGCGTTGGCCAAGGATTACGGCAAGAATGTCGCCTACACGGGTCCGATTTTCAGCGGCTACAGAGTGAACGGTCACAAGGTCACGGTGGTCTTCGAAAAGGACAGCCTTTTTGGCGGCCTCATGGTCGGCAACAAGGGCATGGCGAAAGATTATCGGGAGCCCGGCAAATTCGTCGAACCCGCTCGGCCCTCGCCGAATGATTCACTGAATCATTTTCGCCTTTGTGGCGCGGACAAAAAATGGCACGCGGCCAAGGCCAAGATTGTGGGCGATACCGTGGAGGTGACTTCCGATAAGGTGCCGGCGCCCATCGGCGTGCAGTACGCTTACAGCGCTGTTCCCGAAAACTCGAATCTCTACAACAAGGCCGGCCTGCCAGCGACCCCGTTTGCGATGATCAATGGCAAATACATCTTTGAGGAGGACGATCTCGAAAAGGCCGCCGCGCTCAAGGCAAAGTACGCGCGATTTACGGATCCGGATTTTCCCATTCTGCAGGTGGCCGAGTACTATCGCGATGGCGTCATCCTCCAGCGCGATCAGCCCATCCGCGTCTGGGGCCACGCAAACGAAGGCGTGACGGTGAAGATCAAACTAGGCGGTGCGGTCCAGACTGTGGTGGCCAACGATCTCCAACAATGGTCGGTCACTTTCCCCGCACGCAAAGCCTCGACCCAACCGATCACAGTCCAGATCAGCACCAGTCATAACCACAGTCGGACGGTGAAGGATATTTTGATTGGCGATGTCTGGTACCTCACCGGAAGCACGCAACTCACCAGTGAATGGGCCCACGATCGACGAGACAAGGAGGCCAAGCCGCCCGCCACGCTGCCGTTCGTTCGCGAGTATCGCCGGCGCACGGCCGCTAGTTCCTTCGCCACTCCGCGCAAGCGGC
>WTHG01000074.1 GCA_011523245.1 Verrucomicrobiales bacterium
GCTTAAGCCCGTGGGGGATGAAAGGGGGGCGATGAGAAGGGAGGGTAAGCGGGCTTTGATGGTGCACTTATTAAGTGAGCCCAATAGACTTTTGGGCTGGTGACAACGTTATTATCATCAGAGTAAATGAAATTTTCCTGAGTGGCTTGAGTTTTGGAACGCCGAGGTGAGCCTTGTTCATCTTCGTGCTCCGCGAGGTATTCGCAAACGGTGCACGTTTTATGGTTAACTATGAATTGAACAAAACTCTCAGCATCCCCGGAGTCTTGCGCGTCCTCGGAAAAAACCCAGCTGGCCGTGTGTAGTGCAAACCATTGCATGCCAATGGCCACGACTAATGCCGTCACCATCGAAACACTTAACAACGTTGCGACTTTTCTATTCAAAATGCAAATGGCTTGCAAAATTATCGGACGCTTGAGCTAAGTCAAGCGCCGAGCAGGGATTGGCGTGTGTCTCGAGACGCACGCTTAGCGTTCGGAAAAAGCAAAACATGTGCCACCTTAATTAGGGGCTTTTTATGGGTAAACAGGGGTTTAATTGCCTTGAAAAATGTACTCCGTGCGAAAATTTACTCTTTTCGCGTGAATTTCACCAATAATGCGATTGAAGCCTAACCCCTATCTCATCTGTCCTAGAATAAATGGGACATAATCGGTGGAGAACTACTTTTTTGGTGTTTTTTGGTGAATAAACGCATTTTCCAGCTGAGTATTATAAACGTGGGGTTGGCTCTGGTTTTCCAGTGCTTATCCGCACGTTTTAGGTGTGTTCTTTACAAAGAATAACTATGTTTGGATAACGTGGCCTTTGTAGGGGGCGGCCTTGTGCGATAATCGAATTCGTTGATGCCAAGTAAACGTGTCCAGCCAGCCAGTGCTCATCCGCCCACGTGGGCGGCGCGTAGTATTCTGGCCCAATGGCGCGGCATTGATCTGACTGAGCAGGAAAAGGCCCGACTCAATCACGCACGCACCACGGCGGATCTCATGCCAGCGGTGATGCAAAAGCTCGGGCTGAAGCAACGCCAAAGCGAGGCGGAGATCAGCAAGGTGTGGACGGAGTTGATCGACCCCACGGTCATTGAACACGCCACCCCGGTGGGCATCCGCAAGGGCACGTTGTTTGTGAATGTGGACAGCAACGTGTGGCTCAGCGAGATCGTGCGCTATCGGCGCCATGAAATTCTGAAGCGCCTCCAGCACGCGTTTGGCTCGGAAATGATCGCGCGAATTTCGTTCCGTGTCGGGTAGGGCGAGGCCTTAGTGCCTGCCCTGCCCTTCACTGATCAATGCGCCGTAGCCTTCCCGAAAGTTCGGGTACTTCAATTGCCAGTCGGTTGCCTTGAGTTTGGCATTGCACACACGTTTGTTGGTCACCGCTCGTTTGCGTTTTTGCACTTCGCCTTCTGGCGGCACTGTTTTGTCTAGCTCCTTAGCCAACCACTCAAAAAACGCGCGTTGGGTCAGTGGCTCATCATCGCTCACATTGTAGATGCCCGGGGGGATGTTCAATGCGGTAACCAGAGCGCTGACGACATCATCCCGGTGAATCATGTTGATCCAGCGCGAGCCGCCTTGGGTAATCACGGCTTCATCTTTTAGAAACTGACGGTAAAGGTAGCCGCGCTCCGGTCCGTATATGCCGGCCACCCGCAGGATGGTGGCCTCTTGGGGGCTCTCCTGAAATAAAGCTTCAGCCTGTAAAAGATTAATGGCGGTGCCGGTAGCGCCATCGTGGTTGGCTGTTTCGTCAACCCAGTTGCCATCAGTTTGCGGGTACACGCTCGTGCTGCTGGTAAAAATTAATCGGGTTGCGGCATCCCCTAACCAGTTTAGAAGATGGGCGGTGCCATCCACAAACACAGCTTGGTGCACCGAAGCATCTCCACGGGAGGAAGATGGGGTGTAGTAAATGACATCAAAGTCTCGGGGGATGGCCTCAAAACTACTGCGGTCCGTGACATCGAGCGCGTGCGGCGTAACGTCTGCGGTGGAAAACTCGCTGCGTCTTGTGCCGTGCACCTGGTGCCCCATACGCGCCAATCTTTGCGCCAAGGGCAGCCCTACGTAGCCACAACCGATTACGAGGATCCGCATATTAGATTGGTCGCAGCGCCGCTCGGGCGGGGGCCCCATCGCTGCCGATTAGTTTCATGGGTAAGCAAGCCAGTTC
>WTHG01000192.1 GCA_011523245.1 Verrucomicrobiales bacterium
TTGCGGTTGGACCGCGAGTCGGACGCCAAACCGGCACTCAAAGAAGTGCTCGCACGGATTTCGCAGAGTGATCCGGAGGAGATCATGCCGCCGGTTAAGAGCGGCAAGAAACTGACCACCAAAGAAATTGCCACGCTGCGTGCCTGGATTGAACAAGGCGCCAAGTGGGAACAGCATTGGTCGGTCAAACCTCTCCAGCGACCGACTGCACCAAAGCTGCCTTCGCCGCAGGCAGATTGGGCGCGCGGGCCAATCGATTTATTTATCCGCGCCAAACAATCGGAGATCGGCGTGGCGCCCTCGGCTGAGGCGGATAACCGCACGTTGATCCGGCGCATGACCTTTGACCTCACCGGCCTGCCGCCCACGCCGGCGGAGATTGCGGCATTTGAATCGGCGGCGAAAACCAACCGCGAACAGGCCATCGCCGCGCTGGCCGATCGACTACTCGCCAGCCCGCGCTACGGCGAACGCTGGGGCCGACACTGGCTCGATGTCGTCAAGTACGCCGACACCTGCGGCTACGACAAGGACAAGCTACGGCCCAACGCCTGGCCTTATCGCGATTACGTCATACGTTCATTCAATGAAAATAAACCATACGCCCGGTTTGTGCAGGAACAGATTGCCGGCGATGCGCTTTTTCCGGGCACAGCCGACGGCATTCTCGGGCTTGGCTTCATTGCTGCCGGCCCGTGGGATTTCATCGGGCACGTTGAAGTTCCGGAAACCAAGATCGACGGCCGCGTCGCGCGACATATTGATCGCGATGAAATGGTGAGCAACACGCTCAACACTTTCACCAGTGCCACCATCCAATGTGCGCGCTGCCACGATCACAAATTCGATCCGTACACGCAGAAGCATTATTACAGCCTGCAATCCGTCTTTGCTGCTGTGGATCGTGCCAACCGCCCGTACAACACGTCGCCGGAGTTGGATAAAAAGAAAGCCGACCTCACCACCCATATCGCAGAGTTGAATAAACAACTCGCCGCCATGGATGCCGAAATAAAAAAAACCGGCGGTGAGGCGATGAAAGCGCTGGATCAAAAAATCGCCACCCTGACGCCCAAAGCAAAGCTACAGCGCAAGCGCCCCGAATACGGCTACCACAGCACCATCGTGAAAAATCCACGCACCGCCAAATGGGTGCAGATTGATCTCGGCGCGGCCAGCGATTTGCGCCGTCTTGTCCTGCGCGCGTGCCACGATGAATACGCCGGCATCGGTGGCGGATTTGGATTCCCCGTGCGCTTCAAGGTGGAAGGCGCGGCGACCGCAGACTTCAAACAGCCGATCACGCTCGTCGACCAAACCCAGACTGATTTTCCTAATCCGAATATTGCCCCGGTAATTTTTAAGGTAAACGCCAAGGTGCGTTTTGTGCGCGTGACCGCCACGATCCTGGCCGAGCGTAAAAACGATTACATGTTTGCTTTGGCCGAACTGGAAGCCTTGAACGCCGACGGCAAAAACCTCGCGCAAAGCGCCAAGGTGACCGCACTCGATTCCATACAGGCACCCGTCCGCTGGCGGCGCGCCAATCTCACCGACGGTCATTTCCCCATCGCCGGCGATGCCACCGCCATTGCCGCGCTGCAAGCCGCCCAACGCGAACGCGCCGCCCTAAACGCCAAGCTGCAAACACCTGAACGCCAAGCCAAGCGCGCGCAGTTGCAAAAACAACGCACCGAAGCCGAAGCCGCCCTGAAAAAAATCCCGGCCGGACAAATGGTATACGCCGCCGCTACGCAGTTTAAACCGCAGGGCAATTTCAAGCCCACCGGCGGCAAGCCGCGCGCCATCAAGGTGCTGCATCGCGGTAACATTCTTCAGCCACGCGGAGACGTACGTCCCGGCACACTGCCGATTTTTGAGAAGGAGAATTTTGAATTTAATCTGGCCGCCGAACACCCCGAAAGCGCTCGCCGCGCCGCGCTCGCCCAATGGATCACCCGCGCTGACAACCCGCTCACCTGGCGCAGCATCGTCAACCGCATTTGGCTCTGGCACTTCGGGCAGGGCATCGTGGAGACGCCCAACGACTTCGGCCGCATGGGCCTACCGCCAAGCCATCCCGAGCTGCTCGATTGGTTGGCCGTAGAGTTCCGCGATTCCGGCGGCAGCTTCAAACACCTGCACAAATTGATCGTGACCAGCAGCGC
>WTHG01000514.1 GCA_011523245.1 Verrucomicrobiales bacterium
CAATAAGGCCGAATAACTTCCCCTTGCCGCTACCTCCCACCCCTTCGCATCCTCGCCTCATGGACCAACCAGACCAACTTCGCGAATTGTTTCGCATGCAAAAATCCCTCAACGAACGCATCGGCGTGCATACCGACGCCATGACTGAGGAGCAAAAAACCGAGTGGGTACTCAACTACTCCCGAGCCATGTCCCAGGAGATCGCCGAACTCACCGACAGCGTGCCGTGGAAATGGTGGGCCAAATACCAGAAGCTCGATGAGCAAAACGCCCGCGTGGAGGTGGTAGACCTGTTTCATTTCCTCATCAGCCTGGCACAAGTGCTGGGCATGAGCGCGGATGATGTGTTCGAAGCCTACATGAAGAAGAACGAGGTCAACTTCCAGCGGCAGGACAGCGGCTACACGGAGAAAAACGAAAACGACTCCAAACACATTTGATCTCCATGCCACCGCCCGAACACCTGCGTGAGGAGCTTCAAAGCGTACTTATCGGTGAAAAGGAAATTGCCCTGCGAGTACGCGAATTGGCTTCAGAGATTGAGCGGGACTACAACGGCAAAGAACTCCTGATGGTGGCACTCCTCACCGGCACCGTCCCGTTTCTGGCGGATCTCATGCGTCACATCACGCTGCCCTTACGGTTGGATTTCATGGGCGTGTCCAGTTACGGCGACGGTACGACACCGGGCGAACTTGTCTTCACCAAGGATCTCCGCCTCGAAGCGCGTAACCGCGATGTGCTGTTGGTTGATGACATCCTCGATACCGGCCAAACCCTCCATACCGTGCTCGGAAAATTATCTGACCTACACCCACACAGCCTCAAGACCTGTGTGTTATTGGAGAAAACCTCACGCCGGCGGGAATCGGTCACGGCTGATTATGTCGGCTTCGAGGTGCCTGATGAATTTGTCGTCGGCTACGGCTTGGACTACGCCGAACGCTTTCGCAACCTCCCGTTCATCGGTGTGCTAAAACCCGAGGTTTACGCATGACGATCACGGTTCAATTCTGGTCCTACTTCAAGGATCACACCCAATGCGCCACAACCTCACTGGAATTACCAGATGGCACGACCTTAGGCGAAGCGCATACAGCAGTGATTGACCAATTCCCCGCGCTCGGCGATATGCGGCACAGCACGCTCAAGGCTGTGGGCGTAGATTACCAACCGGACGATTTCCCGCTCAATGACGGCGACGAAATCTCCCTCTTCCCCCCCGTACAAGGCGGATGAAAACGCAACTTACGCTCACCCCCGACCCCATCGATGAACTTGCGCTCATTACCGAGCGCGAAATGAGCGACGGCATGGGGGCCGCGCTGGTGTTCCACGGCGTCGTGCGGGCAGAGGAAGGAGAGGCGACGATTGCGGCCATTGATTACGAGGCGTTTGATGAAATGGCCTGCCATCAGTTTGAATTAATCTTCGAGGACATCGACCGCCAATGGCCAATCGAATCGATCCGCGTGGTACATCGCATTGGAGTCGTGCCGGTCAATGAAACTTCGCTGTGGATAGAAATCATTGCACCTCACCGCGCAGAGGCTTTTGAGGCTTGCCAGTTTCTTATCAACGCAATGAAAGAGCGCGTACCGATTTGGAAAAGACCAAAGAGAGAAGCGAGTTCCAACTCTTCCCAATCCAACTAAATCGCAACAAGGGCGCAGCAGAACTGAGCCTCCTTTTTGCCGCGATCTTAAGCCAACTCAATGCCTACCGGGCAATGATCCGACCCCATGATTTCAGGCAAAATAAAGGCACGCTTCAATCGCGGGCGAAGGCATTCTGAAATCAAAAAATAATCAATCCGCCAACCAATATTGCGTGCTCTGGCATTAAGGCGATTGCTCCACCAAGTGTAATGGCCACCACCGGATTCAAACTCCCGAAAGGTGTCGATAAAGCCCGCCCTCACAAACGCGTCGAACCCCGTGCGCTCCTCTTCGGTGAAACCCGCGTTCTTTTTGTTCGCCTTCGGATGCGTCAGGTCAATCTCCTGATGGGACACATTAAAATCTCCGCACACGATCACGGGTCGGCGGCTTTCCAGTTGTTTCAGGTATTTTAAAAAATCGCGATCCCAATCCTGCCGATATGGCAATCGCGCCAAACTACGCTGCGCGTTGGGCACGTAGACATTCACCAGAAAAAAACCATCGTAT
>WTHG01000351.1 GCA_011523245.1 Verrucomicrobiales bacterium
CGTGCGTAACACCATGGCCGTGGCTGAGCAATGCAACTTGGAGATCGAGCTAGGTAAGCTGCATTATCCGGTATTCGATCCACCGGAAGGATTCACCGGCGAAGGGTATCTGCGACACCTGATGGCCGGCGGCCTCAACAAACGCTACGGTATTGAGGCGGAGGACAAGGATGGCGCATATGAGATTCGTTCCATCCGCGATGCCTCCACCCTGCCCACGCTGCAGGCCACCGACGATACGAACAAGGCCGACCCCAAAGATCCCGCGGTGGCCGCCGCGTTGCAGGATGTGCTCGACCGTATTGAGGTGGAGATGGGCGTGATTAAGAAGACCGGCTTCGTCGATTACTTCCTGATTGTTGGCGACTTTGTCCAGCACGGCCGCGAACAGGGCATCGCCTGTGTCGCCCGTGGTTCGGCTGCAGGTTCACTGGTCACTTATCTATTGGAAATTTCCAATGTCGACCCGCTGCGCTACGGTCTGCTGTTCGAACGTTTTCTAAATCCCGAGCGCGTTAACCCTCCCGACATTGACATCGATTTTGCCGATGACCAACGCCAGACAGTCATCGAATATTGCCGGGAAAAATATGGGCGCGATTGCGTGGCCCAGACCATCACCTTCGGCACGATGGGCTCGAAGTCCGTCATCCGCGATGTCGGCCGCGTTATGGGCCTTAGCTACGGTGAGGTGGACCGACTGGCCAAGATGATTCCGGATGAACTCAAGATCACGCTGGAAAAATCGCTCGAACAATCCGCTGAACTCAAACAGGCCTACGACAGCGAGGAAGTCACCCGCGAGCTGATTGATACCGCGTTTGTGCTGGAGGATCTCACACGCAATTCCTCCATCCACGCCGCGGCAGTGGTGATCGGCGCCGAACCGCTGGTCAATGTGCTCCCACTCAAGGCTGACGCCGACGGCATCATCACCACCCAGTACCCCATGAACCCCGTGGGCGATCTGGGCTTGTTGAAGATGGATTTTCTCGGCTTGAAAACCCTGACGGTCATCCGCAACTGCTGCGAGATGATCCAGGCCACCAAGGGCGAGACCATCGATGTGGATCTCCTCCCACTCGATGACCAGAAGACTTACGATCTACTCAACGAAGGCCGCACCGTCGGGGTGTTCCAGCTGGAATCCGGCGGCATGCGCAATCTGTGCCGCGAATTTCAACTCGCTTCTGTGGAGCACATCACCGCGCTGGTGGCGCTCTATCGCCCCGGCCCAATGGATCTCATCCCGGATTTCATCAAGCGACGCCACGGCAAGGTGGAGATCAAATATGAGCATCCGTTGCTCGAGGAGATTTCCGAGGAAACCTACGGCATCCTGATCTATCAGGAGCAGGTGATGCAGGCCACTCAATTGCTCGCCGGCTACTCCCTCGGCAGCGCCGATTTGCTCCGGCGCGCCATGGGTAAAAAGAAAGTTGAGGAGATGGCTAAGCAACGGCTGAGTTTTGTGGCCGGCTGCAAGGAAACCAACAGTATCCCCGAGGCTCAGGCCAACAAGATTTTCGATTTGTTGGAGAAATTTGCCGGCTATGGATTCAACAAATCACACGCCGCCGCCTACGCTGTGGTGTCCTATCAGACGGCCTATCTCAAGGCGCATTATCCGGTGGAATTTCTTTCCGCCTTGTGTACCAACGACATGGGCGACACCAGCAAGCTCACCGTCCTGGTCAACGAAGCCAAGGCGATGGGCATCGATGTGCTGCCGCCGGACATCAACGAATCGCAGGTGCAATTCGCCCCCGCGCGAGACGGCACCGTGATCCGCTATGGCCTCGCCGCTATCAAAGGCGTGGGCGAAGCCGCCGTGGAAGCCATGCTCGCCGCGCGCGAAGAAAGTGGCGCGTTCAGTTCCCTGCCAGATCTCTGCAATCGGGTCGATCTCCGTGCGGTCAACCGCAAGGTGCTCGAAGCCCTGATCAAGGCCGGCGCCTGCGACAGCTTCGGCCAAAGCCGCGCCAGTCTGACCGCCCAGATTGACCGTTCCCTCACTCGCGCCGCCAGTGCGGCTGCGGACCGCGCACGCGGCCAAGAAACGCTGTTTGGCATGCTTGAAGCCACTGCCCCGGGGGAAGTGGAAATCACCGCCGGCCTGCGCAACCTGCCCGAGTGGCTCGATGCTGGAAAGCGCGCGTCCGTGAAA
>WTHG01000109.1 GCA_011523245.1 Verrucomicrobiales bacterium
ATCGAAGGCCTCGCGCGCCTTCGTGCTACGCATCATCTGGTAAGCCTTTGCGCTGAATTCATCCATGCCCGCGAGGATCTTATCGTTCTGGGCAAAACTGCCAAAGGCCTGATCGTACTTGGCCACCATGTTGTTGCGGCGATCCACGTCATCAAGCGTGATACCGCGCAGGGCGAGGCCGCGCACCTGCATGGGCTGGCCAGCCGTAGGCGTGCTGCCAGTCTCAAACGGGCCGTATTCTACGCCGAGAAAGCCGGTTGGGTAATTGCCCTGATTCGGCACGGCCACAAACGCGGGCAGTTCCTTGGGGCTCTCCATTTCCTTGCTCACCACCGCGCCGTAGCTGGGGTAGCGGAGGCTGGGCAGGGGACGGTTGCCGGTCATCAAATATTGGGTGCCAAGTGCGTGGGCGGCCAGGGTGTGGCTCACGCCGCGTAGGATGGCGAATTTATCGGCCACCTTGGCGAGCTTGGGCAGGTGTTCGCAGAAGCGCATGCCGGGCACGTTGGTTTTGATCTCCTTGAACTCGCCGCGGTGCGTATCGGGCGCATCCGGCTTGAGATCAAAGGTATCCATGTGAGTGGGGCCGCCGGCCAAGCGCACGAAGATCGCCGCCTTGCCCTTGGCCTTGGGGTTGAGCTGCCCTTCGCTGGCTTTAGCTAGGAATTGCGGAAGGCCCATGCCTAGTCCGAATCCGCTCACCGCGCCGACCTTTAGAAAGTCGCGCCGCTGAACGCCGTCGCAGAATGTGTGTGTTGCCATTGTAGTGTGTTGTTTAAAGTTAAATTGTTCTCAGATCTAAAGTCTCTCGTTTCCAGTTTCCCCTAGTGATTAACCATAAATTCCTTGGTGTTGAGTAGGGCCAGCAGGAGTTCCTGCACGCCGGCCACGACGTTCGGGGCTTTACTCAAATCCGTGCGGGCCATTTCCATTTCATTATGGGTGGGGTACCGGCTCACGGTGCGCAGGAAGGTCTCGGTGATGAGCGCTTCAGCGCCTTCGGGTAACTCTCGCACGGCACCGGGTTGGGGCCGCAGCTCGGCCATTTTCTCGGTGTAGTCACGCAGGGCACTGTCGATCTTCTCCTTTTGTTTTTTATAGGTCTTAAGCTTGGCCTCGTATACCTTTAGTGTACCGGGGTTACTGTCGGCCGGCTTTTTCGGCAGGGCGGCCTGCAATTGTGCCAGGCGTTTGCGGGCGGCCTTGATGTTCGCCTGATAGCGCGTGATCTGGCGCTGGTTATCGGCGGCGGACGGAATCTTAAGTTCGCGCCGCAGTTCATCAAGCCAGCCGCCGCGGGCCGAAAGCTGCGTGAGCATCTCGGGGTCGTTCCGCGTGTAAAGGGTCTGCAATAGGGTGGGATCAACGGTGCGTTCGCAGTCACAGTTATTTTCACGCTGCGGCTTACCAAAGATGCCGAGCATGTAGCTGGCAGAGCGGCCGCGGTAATTACCCACGCTGCTGTTGCCGATCATGCGGGTGTCCATGTTGCTGGCAAATTCCTCCACGCGCTCGCTGGAGCCGGTGGCCAAGCGAATGGCGTCGGCGGCCACTTCGGCGGGCAATCGCTTGATAACGTAGCGGCTAAAATTCTTGTCATCATGCTCGTTGGTGGCGTTCACGCGCCAGGATCGTTGGTAGGCGTCGGAGTTTAAGATTTCGCGATGCACCCATTTCATGTCGTAACCGCTGGACACGAAGCCCTCGGCGAGATGCGTCATGACGCCCGCGTTGGTGGGCGGGTTGGCGAGGTTTAGGTCGTCGGCCGGCTCCACCAAGCCGCGGTTGAAATAATGTGCCCACACACGGTTTACAAAAGCGCGGGCGAAGTAGGGGTTTTCTTTGGCGCGCAACCAGTCCATCAACGGCGTGCGCGGATCGGGATATTTCACATCCATGGTATCACCGCCGAGCACCTTGGGCGTGATCACGCGAGTGTTAAAGTTCGGGTTACGCTTCTTAATCTTCTCGATTTGGGCCGGGGAGTATTTGCGGTTTTGTTCGGCGCGAATATACACCTCCTGCCACGGCACCGGCTCACCCGCGGCCACGCGTTTCTCCACCACTGGCCGCAGGGCGCGGCTTAAGTTCTGGCTGGGGTCCTTGGGATCGTAGTTGGCCATCTCGCGCAGCTTATTAGTGAGGTCGCGGTAGTTGTTGCCCTT
>WTHG01000469.1 GCA_011523245.1 Verrucomicrobiales bacterium
CATACGGACTCGAAGGCTCGTTCCCTCAATAGTGGCAGCACGATGCCGTAAATTTAAAAACCAATCATGACTCAATCAAAAATTGCCTTTCTCGGCACTGGCCTGATGGGTGCGCCTATGTGCCGTTGCCTACTCAAAGCGGGCTTTCAACTGACTGTGTGGAACCGGTCCACCGCCAAGGCGGAAGCGTTGCAGGCCGATGGCGCGACTGTGGCAGCCACCCCTGCCGAGGCCGTGGCCGATGCGGCGGTGGTTATCACGATGCTCTCCGATGGACCGGCGGTGGCCGAGGTTATGTTTGAGCTGGGCGCCGCGGAGGCGATGACGACCGGCGCGACGCGGATCGACATGAGCTCGATCGGTGCCGATGAAGCCATGGCCCATGCGGAGCGACATTTGGAGGCCGGCATGGCGTATCTGGATGCGCCGGTGAGCGGCGGTACCAAGGGCGCGGCGGCCGGTGAACTGGCGATCATGGCCGGCGGCGAAGCGGAGACGTTTGTGGCAATGAAGCCGGTCTTTGCCGCGATGGGCCGGGCAACGCATGTGGGGCCCAACGGGTGTGGGCAACTTTCCAAATTGGCGAATCAGGTGATCGTGGCGATCACGATTGGCGCGGTGAGTGAGGCGTTTATCTTGGCCGGCGGCGGTGGCGCGGATCGGGCGCAGGTGCGTGCGGCGTTGCAGGGCGGGTTTGCTTCCAGTCGCATCCTCACCGAGCACGGCCAGCGAATGGTTGAGCGCAACTTCGAGCCCGGCGGCCCGGCGAAATTTCAGGTAAAGGATCTCAAGAACGCGTTGGCGGCCGCGGAACGACTGGGGCTGGACTTGCCGATTACTCGGCTGTTGAATGATCTTTTCACGGCCATGGTGGAGAACGGCAAGGGCGATCTGGATCATAGCGGATTGCTGACGCATCTGGAGGCCATCAACCAAATCGAATCTTAATTCACAAACATGAAAGTCATTATCACCGGCGGCGGCGGGTTTTTGGGGTCGCAACTGGCCGAGGCGCTCCTAGCGCGAGGGGAATTGACCGGGGCCTCCGGTAGCGCAGAACCGATTGAGGAACTCGTGCTGTTGGACGCGCGCTTTGGCGGCGGCCCGACCGACGCACCCGTGCGACGAATGGAAGGCGATGTAGCCGAGCGGGCGGTGATTGAAGAGGCCATTGGAGGTGCCACAAGTTTTTCCATTTTCCATCTCGCCTCCATGGTCAGCGGTGAATGCGAGGAACGCTATGACGATGCGCTGCGGGTGAATCTCGATGGTGGCCGGCATATTTTCGAGGCGGCCCGCGCCGCAGCCGGTCGGCCGCGTGTGGTGTTTGCCAGCAGCGTGGCGAGCTTCGGCGGCGAAGGCATGCCCACGCCGGTGGGTGATCTCACTAAACACACCCCACGCACCACTTACGGCATGACCAAGGCGATCTGCGAGCTGCTACTCAATGATCATGTGCGCAAGGGGCATTTTGATGGTCGCGCCGTGCGGCTGCCGACGGTGATTATCCGGCCTGGCCAGCCCAACGCAGCGGCTTCCGGCTGGGCGAGTGGCATGTTTCGCGAACCGCTCAAAGGCGAATCCTGCGCGTTGCCGGTACATCGTCATCAACCGCATCCGATGACCGGATTTCGCACCGTGGTGGAGAGCTTCATTGCGCTGCACGAAATCCCGTCTGAAAAACTGGGCGAAGACCGTGGCTACTGTCTGCCCGCGCATCAGGTCACGCCGGAGCTGGCCGAGACTGTGTTGACTGAGGTATCAGCTCAACGGGGCTTAACGCTCGGGCCGATTGAGGATGCCTTCGACCCACGTATCCAAGCCATCGTTGACACGTGGCCGACCGCAGTTGATGGCACCCGCGCCGTCAACCTTGGCCTGCCCAAACCGCCGCCTCTACAAGAGATCGTCGGGCAATATTTGGAGACGTTTGGCAAAGATTAAAACCGTTGCCGCTAGACTGGCTTTCCCGCATCCTGTCGACACCAATTCCCATGCGACATAAACTGATCAAATCGAAACTTTTTTCCGAAAACCGCAAGCGCCTGACAGCGCAGATGGCGCCGAAATCGTTGGCGGTGCTTAACGCCAACGACATCCTGCCGACCAATGCCGATGGCACGTTGCCGATGCAGCCGAATGCCGATCTGTTTTTCCTAAGC
>WTHG01000369.1 GCA_011523245.1 Verrucomicrobiales bacterium
CCTCCCATTCTCGACATTCAGGACCTCCATTTGCAGCGGGGCGATACCCACATACTGAGCGGCTTAAACTGGCGGGTAGAGCACGGCGAACACTGGGCAGTCCTCGGTCCCAACGGCTGCGGCAAAACCACGCTGCTCGCTGCTCTGACCGGCTACAAGTTCCCAACCCGCGGCGATATCCACATTTTAGGCAACACCTTTGGAGACAGCGACTGGACCGAACTGCGTAAACACATCGGCCTTGTCAGTTCATCGCTCAACAAGCTCATGGCTGAGGATGAACCAGTGCTAGAAACCATCGTGAGTGGGAAATACGCCATGATTGATCTCTGGAACGAGCCTTCCGCCACTGACAAACGTGAAGCTCGCACCATCCTCAAGCGCATCGAATGCGCTCACCTAGCTGAGCGTCCCTGGGGGCAACTATCCCAGGGAGAACGCCAACGCGCACTGATCGGCCGCGCCCTCATGGCCCGCCCCAAGCTGCTGATGCTTGATGAACCCTGCGCCGGCCTGGATCCCGTGGCTCGCGAGCATTTCCTGCAATTCATCGACCGCATCGGCCGTCAGCGGAATACGCCCGCCATTGTCCTCATCACCCATCACGTGGAGGAAATCATGCCGGTATTTACCCACGCTCTCCTCCTGCGCAAAGGTCGCGATGTGGCGCATGGACCAGTTAAAAGAATTTTGAAAAATGACACCCTTGCTACGGCCTTTGACTGCAATGTCGCCATCAGCCGCCGGCAAGGACGCTATTGGCTCACCGCCCAGCCCACTCGCGGCTCGGTGATGTGATTAATACTGCGGCCCGGGAAACCAAGGCTGAAACTCCTCATCCCCAATGCCGTTCAGTTCGCTCTTAGTCTTCTCGCCGTTGGCCACAGAAATGATTTTCTCAAAGAGTCGCATCCCCACTTCCTGAATCGTTTCCGTGCCGTCCATAATCGTACCGGCATTTAGATCCATATCCTCTTCCATCCAGTTGTAGAGTGCGGTGTTCGTAGCGACTTTAATGCAAGGTGCCGGTTTACAACCATACACACTCCCCCTACCCGTGGTAAACACACCTACATTGCACCCGCCGGAAATCAACCCGGTCATGCTGATGGGATCGTAGCCGGGCGTATCCATGAAGCCGAATCCCGGTGTTTCGATGCGCTCGGCATAATCATATACAGCCATGAGCGGCGACTGGCCGCCCTTAGCCAAAGCGCCGAGGCTCTTTTCATAAATCGTCGTCAAACCACCCTCCTTGTTGCCCACCGAGGGATTATTATCAATTGTGCTGTTATGACGCTCCGCGTAATCCTCCCACCAACGTATCTGGCTCATAAGTTTTTCTGCCACGGCCGGGGTAGCTGCGCGATTGGTGAGCAAATGTTCCGCGCCATAAATCTCCGTCGTCTCCGCCAACACTGAAGTCCCACCGTGCCGCACCAGTTCATCCGACGCCACGCCCAGAGCGGGATTGGCGGTACAGCCGCTGTTGCCATCTGAGCCCCCACAGTTTTCCGCCATCAACAATTTAGCCAACGGCTGTTCGGTTCGTTGCGCAGTCGCCACCCTAGGCAGTATTTGTTCCACTGCCTTGACTGCCGCCTCAATGGTTTTCAGTGAACCGCCCGTGCCTTGAATGGTCATAAACTCCGGTGGGATTTCACCATCCTGCAGGTTATCCAGATGGTAATCCTCACGAATTCCGGCAATCTGATTATCTTCACACCCCAGCCCGATCATCACATAGCCGGCAATATTCGGATGGCGCGCCATGTTCCCCAGCGTGCGCCGAATGAGTTGCATCGGCCCACCTGGCTCCACACCGCAACCACCCTGAGTCTTTAAGGCAATCACGCCATCCACCCCAGGAAACTGCTGTTGAATTGCCTCGCTGGTAAACCGTTCGGCCACATAACGAGATACGGAATTCGAGCAGTTTACATTGGAAATCACCGCCACATAATTTCGGGTTCCCGCCCGGTCGCCGGGACGTGAAAAGCCCTGAAAAGTACGGCGCTCAGATTGCGGGTAAAAATCAGTCGGTCGGTAATCCGCACAAAAGTGATGTTGCCGTTCAAATTCCTTGCAAACCAAATTGTGGGAATGAACCTGTTCGCCCACCGCGATATCGCCCACCGCGAACCCAATGATCTGTCCGTACT
>WTHG01000037.1 GCA_011523245.1 Verrucomicrobiales bacterium
CAACGATTCCAACGATAAAGACATCGAGGAAGAGGAAACAACTGCTCCAAGTTCTTCGGCCGATGACGAGTCGGCGGATTCCAGTGATTCCGACGATGAGCCAAATGAGAAACCGGTGTAGCGGTTACTTCTCTTTGGTGCCGTAATATTCCCTCGGGAAATCTGCCGGGCGGGAGCGCTCGGGGTGGCGCAGGGGAAAGGTTGGGCCTCGGTCCGGAGCCAATCGCAGGTTAAGGCCACTGGATTCTTCCAGCAGTTCAAACAGGCGCTTGTTCAGGCGTTTCACCACCGGCGCGTGGGTTTTGCTAAAGATCAGGTTTTTCGTTTCATCCGGATCAGCCTGCAAATCGTAGAGTTCGTTCACATCCCAGAGGCCATGGTAGCGGATGTATTTATACCGCTCCCCGCGTACCGCGTGAATGGTTGGGGTATGCGGATAGTTGCGTTCCCAAAAATATTCGTACAACACATAATCCCGCCAGGGTACATCCCGCCCCATGGCAATAGGCCAAAAGCTACTGCCATCAAACTGCCCCTTTGGCGGACGCAATCCGGCCGCCTCGATCAGCGTTGGCCCGATATCAATATTAGCCACCACTTTTTTCATCGTGCTATCGGCTTGGATCACTTCCGGACAATGCATCAATAGCGGGACGCGCATGGAATGCTCGTAGGCCGTGCGTTTATCGATCAGGCCATGTTCGCCAAATTGAAAGCCGTTGTCGCCCATGTACACCACCAGCGTGCTATCCAACTCGCCGCTTTTTTTCAGATGCCCCATCACGGAACCCACATGATCATCCACCGCCAATAAAGTTTCGCAGTAACGAAGGTAATAATTGTTCAGATCAAAATCCGGCAGGTTGTAGGCAAAATCCACGCCGTGCCGACTGTTGCGTTGGTTCTTCAACCACATCGGCTTGTCAGCGTAGTTGGCTTTGGTGTCAGGAAAGGTTTTGGGCAACGGCATGCGCTTATCCTTGTAACGCCCGAGATGACGATCGGCTGCTACGAAATCTGCGTGCACGGCCTTGTGCGAAATCATCAGGAAAAACGGGCGCTTATCCTCGCGCTTCTTGAGCCAATCCAGCGAATACTCGGTCAACTCATCCGTGATGTACCCCTTCTGCGGTACGCGCTTGCCGTTGACGTTGAAGCCGTCGTAGCTGTTCTGGGGCACCTTACGACTAGTGCCGCGGCCATCGGCCCAATACGTGCCCTGCCCTTTGAAACTTACCCAATGATCAAACCCCGGTTGCCGATGATCAATGTTGCCACCCATATGCCATTTGCCAATAAACGCTGTGTTATATCCATTGGCTTGCAGATATTGTGGGAAGTACACGAGCCCTTTAGGCAGTGGATTATAGTTATCTACCACCCCATGATTGTGCGCGTATTTCCCGGTGAGAATACTGGCGCGACTCGGCGAGCACAGCGAGGTGGTGACAAACGCATTCGTAAAATGAGCCCCGCCTTTGGCCATCGCGTCCAGATGCGGCGTCTCCAAAAACGGATGCCCCACGAACCCCATCGCATCAAAGCGATGATCATCCGTCAGAATGAAGATAATGTTCCGCGGCTCCCCATCCTTTGCCGGCGGCAGTTTAAATCCCGCCGCGTCACTCGATAGCACTGCACACAGTAGTGCCCATAACCAAACAATCCGTTTCATATGTTCAGAGTTTTAAAATTATTTTACCGGCCAAGGTGCCGGCGCCGTGAATGGTGTTTTCCTCCTGCAACCGATGGGCCACCGCCGCTTCGGCCAGCGGCAGGGTCCGATCAATATTCGCCCGCAGCTTACCCTCGGCCAGCCAGCGATTGAGATACTCACCGCATTGCCGTTGCTCGGCGGCAGAATAATTAAACATCGCAAACCCATGCAGTTCGCAGTCCTTCACGTAAAACGGCCCGACCGGAAACACGGGCCGCGCCTCGCGTCCAGCCATCACCACCATCCGACCCCGCTTGGCCAGCAACGGTACGGCCCATTCGAAATCCGCTTCACGTCGTGTTTCCCAAAGCACATTCACCCCGTCGGGCGCCAAGGCTTGCACGCAGGCGGTAACGTCTTCGGTGTTGTATTGAATCACTTCGTCCGCCCCCAATTTTTTGGCTTTCGCTGCCCGATCGCCACTACCGGCCGTGGCTATCACT
>WTHG01000220.1 GCA_011523245.1 Verrucomicrobiales bacterium
ATCACGGCCCGCTCTCCCTTGGCATGGCCCACGGCGCCGCCGGGCTCATCCGTGACCTCAAACAACGCGGCTTGCTCGACGACACGATCATTCACTGGACCACCGAGTTCGGCCGCATGCCCAGCACGCAGGGCAGCAAGGGGCGCGACCACAACCCGTACGTGTTCACCAACTGGCTTTGCGGCGGCGGTATCCGCGGCGGCGTGACCGCCGGCGAGAGCGACGAGTGGGGCTACAAACCGCTCGACCGCGCCAACCCCACGCAGGTGTACGACATCCACGCCACCATGCTCCACCTGCTCGGCATCGACCACAAACAACTCACCGTCCGCCACAACGGCATCGACCGCCGCCTCACCGATGTGCATGGGCATGTGATCCACAAACTCCTCGCTTAGTTAACATGGCAGAAGACCTCGCCGCGCAGCACGGCCCGATCACCGATTTGTTTCCGCAGCCCGCCTCGCCCGAGGAATGGGCGGCGCATCAGTTGAGCCCGGATCAGATTGCACATTTTGTGGAGCACGGCTATGTGGCGGGAATCCAGTTGCTCGATGATGCGCAGATCGAGGCGTTGCGCGGTGCACTGGCGGAGATGACCGATCCGGAGCATAACGGCCACGAGCTGTTCTATGAATATCACAGTAACGAATCGGATCATCCCGATACCGTACTCTTCCACGCCCTCGGCGCCTGGCGCGTGCGGCCCGCGTTTCATGATATCCTGTGGAACCCGCGCTTCCTCGTGCCGGCGTGGCAGTTGCTCGGGCAATCGTTCCGGTTGTTTCACGATCAACTCTTCAGCAAGCCCGCGAAACACGGCGGCGTGGTCGCGTGGCATCAGGATTTCTCCTACTGGACGTGGACACAGCCGATGGCGCACCTCACCTGCTGGATTGGCCTCGACGATGCCACCGAGGAAAACGGCTGCCTGCATTACATCCCCGGCAGCCACCGCTGGGGATTGCTTGTGAAGACCGGCCTCGCTGGCGACATGGATTCCGTGCGCGAAGTGCTCACGCCCGCGCAGGTTTCGGATTTTGAAAAACAACGCCCCATCGTTTTGAAAAAGGGCGAGTGCACCTTTCATCATCCGCTGATGATGCACGGCTCGTACGAAAACCAATCCGACCACCCGCGCCGCGCCACCGTCATCAATGTCCTCGGCGACGGCGTCACCTCCAACTGGGAAGGCGCCCACAGCCCCGGCACCGAAAACTTCCCCATGCTGCCCAAGGGTGAGCAAATGGCCGGACAGTTTTATCCGGTGCTTTTCGAGGCGGAAAAGGCACTGGGGGAATTGGCAGAAACGATTCCGACGGTGAAGTCCTTGTAATTTTCCCATCACTCGTCAAACTTCATTGCATCCAATGATCCCCATGAAAATACTTTTCACTTTCCTGACGTTTATCGTCTTTTCCCTCACCACCCACGCCGAGCGGCTGGTGTTGGTTGGTGTCTCCTATGGCAAAAATCGGCTAGCGATTACGGATGCCAGCGGCAAGGTTTTGTGGGAGCATAAAACTGCCGGACCACAACGCGGGCACACGGGCCATCACGATGTGCATCTGCTGCCCAATGGCAATATTCTCTATCACGACTCGTGGACGAAGACGCAGGAGATCACGCTCGGCAAAAAGGTCGTTTGGTCTTATGAGTCCGCCAAGATGAACGGTAACGCCGGTAAGCGTGTGGATGTGCATGCGTTTGCGCGCATGAAAAACGGCAACACCATGATCGTGGAAAGCAGCGTGGGGCGCGTGATTGAGGTAGATACGAAGGGCAAGTTGCAGCATCAATTCGCCCTCAAACCCGGCGGCACCCAAAGCACCCGCTGGGCACGCCACACCCCCACCGGCACCCTGCTCGTTTGCAGCGAACGTCCCGGCGTGGTGACCGAGTACGATCGCACCGGCAAGGTGGTTTGGGATTACCTCATCAACACGCGCGTGTACGGCGCCATTCGCCTGAAGAACGGCAACACCCTCATCGCTTCCGGCAGCGGCAAGAGCGTCGTCGAGGTATCGCCGAAGAAAAAGGTCGTCTGGGAAATCAAAAACAAAGTGCCCGGCACCGACATTGGGCTTGGCTGGATGACCTGCCTGCAGGAACTGCCCAACGGCAACCGCATCATCGGCAACTGTCACGCCGGTGTAAAC
>WTHG01000185.1 GCA_011523245.1 Verrucomicrobiales bacterium
ACCGCGATGGCCGAGGCCGGCGCGAAGATCGCTGTGGTAGGCCGTAGTGCTGAACGCGGCGAAGCACGTGTGAAGGAAATCACCGAGCCCGGCGGTACTGCACAGTTTTTCAGCTGTGACGCTATGGATCCCGCTAGCCTCAAGACGTGCCACGAGGCGGTAACCGAAGCCCTGGGAGCACCCACCCTGCTGCTAAATGCCGCCGGCGGAAATGATCCCGACGCCACCGTCACGCCCGAGATGCCATTCGAAAACATCCCCCTGCCCGCTTGGGCAAAGGTGTTTGACCTCAATCTCGTCGGCGGACTGCTATTGCCCTGCCAGGAATTCGGCCCGGCCATGTGCGAGCGCGGCAAGGGCAGCATTATCAACATCGCCAGCGTTACCTCGCATCTTCCGCTCTCCAAGGTGATCGCTTATTCTGCCTCCAAGGCGGCTGTGCTGAGCGCCACGCAATTCCTCGCCCGCGAATGGGCGACTACAGGCGTGCGAGTAAACAGCATCACTCCGGGCTTTTTCCCTGCCGAACAAAACAAGAAACTGCTCTACAATGAGGACGGCACGCCGAGCGACCGTGCGAAGTCCATCTTCGGTCACACGCCGATGGGTCGGTTTGGTGATCCCAGTGAACTCGCCGGTGCAGCCGTGTATCTCGCCAGCGAAAAGGCCGCCAGCTTCGTGACCGGCTCGGACATTGTTGTGGACGGCGGGTTTTTGTCACAGACGATTTAACATGGGTACAATCTCCCAAACCGCACCCGCTGGCACGCCGTTGACCGGCGACCAAGTCAACAGCGTCGTGGCCGAGGCTTTGCCGACGGAGGATTATTCCGGCAAAAAGGTGCTGCTCATCGTGCCGGACCACACTCGCACGGCGCCGGTCGGCCAACTTTTTAAGGCCATCCACGCACAGATCGGTGGGGCTGTGGCGAAGCTGGACGTGATGATTGCGCTCGGAACCCATCACGCCATGAGCGAGGAGGCGATTTGTGAGCGGCTCGAAATCACTCTCGACGAACGCCGCGTGCAGTATACCGATGTCGCCTTTCACAATCATGAATGGGACAACCCCAATATGCTGCGCAACATCGGCACCATTCCTGCCTCGACGATCGGTGACTTATCCGGTGGCCGGTTTGAAATGGATGTGCCGGTGGAGATTAATCGCACGATTTACGACTACGATCAGGCGATGATCCTAGGGCCGGTGTTCCCACATGAGGTGGTCGGTTTTTCTGGCGGCAACAAATATCTTTTCCCCGGCATCAGTGGCCCAGAGGTACTGAATTTTTTCCACTGGCTCGGAGCGGTGGTGACCAACCCCATGATCATCGGCAGCAAATGGACGCCCGTGCGCAAGGTGGTCGATCACGCCGCCGCGATGGTGGACGTCGAGAAAACTTGCTTCTGCATGGTGGTGCGCCCGGACAAATCGCTCGCCGGCCTGTTCTTTGGCTCGCCCGAAGACGCGTGGGACGCCGCCAGCGATCTTTCGGCCAACGAGCACATTACCTACAAGGATCGGCCATTCGACAAGATCGTTTCCTGTGCGCCAAAAATGTATGACGACCTGTGGGTCGGCGGCAAATGCATGTACAAGCTCGAGCCCGTGTTGGCCGATGGCGGCGAGCTGATCATTTACGCGCCGCACATCACCGAGGTGAGTTTTTCGCACGGCGATATCATCAAGCAAATCGGCTACCACTGCTCGGCCTATCTCCTACATCACTGGGATCGCTTTAAGGATTTCCCGTGGGGCCTGCTCGCGCACAGCGGCCACGTGAAGGGCATCGGAACGGTGGATGCCAATGGCAACGAGCAACCGCGCGCTACCGTCACGCTCGCCACCGGTATTCCCGAAGAGGTATGCCGGCAGATCAACCTCGGCTACGTCGATTATCGCACGATCAACATTGAAGACTACGCCAATCGCGAGGACGAAGGCGTGTACCTCGAGCGCAAAGCCGGCGAACGGCTCTATCACCTGCGCCAACGCCCCGACTGGGCCGGCGGTTGACTTGAACATACAGATAACGCCTCACAGAGGCTCTCTGTGTGACTTTTAGACCGTTCAATTAAGGCTTATCGATGATGGCCAGCACCGAGGCGGTTCAACTGGCTCTTATGAATTGGTCGATGGCTCCGGTTTGTTTGAG
>WTHG01000508.1 GCA_011523245.1 Verrucomicrobiales bacterium
GACACACCAGCCCGGCCGGTTTATTGATCACCAGCAGATCTTCGTCTTCGTGCAAGATTTCAAATAGGTCTGTTGCCATTGTCTTGCGCCGCCCATGGCTTAACATCCGTCGACCTCATGCAAAAGGAACTTCCCACATTGCGCATTGTTCACCGGACCGAGGGGCCTGTGGCACAGGCCATGATCTTTGAGATTTTGCGCGAATACCATCTGGCCCCCGACCCGGCCGACACGGATGCCGATCTGCTGGACCGCGAGCATTTTTACCGGACGGGCTGGTTTGCGGTGCGGGCTTGGGAACTGGATTTGACACAAGACACGGCGTAAGCTTGCCGCATGAAAATTGGTCTCATTTCGGACACGCACGGACACGTACCCAATACAGTTCATACGGCTTTGGCTGGGGTGAATTACATCCTGCACGCGGGCGATGTGGGGCCAATGGATGTGATCACCGAGCTGGAAGCCATCGCCCCTGTGTACGCCGTGCTGGGCAACACAGATCATGGTATCGCCCTGCCGGAAACTCGGCTGGAAGAGTTTGATGGGAGAAAAATCCTGATCCATCACATTGTGGATGTGGACTATCCCTCGCAAACTGTGCGTGAACTACTGAGCACGGAGAAGCCAGAGATCGTGGTGTTCGGCCACACGCATATGCCCTTTGATGAGAGGCGCAGCAAGATTCGGTTTATCAATCCTGGCTCAGCCAGCCAACCTCGCGGCGGCACCGCGCCCTCGGTAGCGATCCTGGAACTTTCCGGCGAACCGCCCACGCTGCAATCGATTGCGCTACACAACTCCTGAACGGATGATCCTCCGCACCTTCTTTCATCCGCCATTCGTGGCGTGACTTTTGGTGCGGTTAACGGCAGGGTGGGCGGCGTTCCGATGGGTAAAAAGAAATCCAATTCAGTCACCGCACGCAGCGGACGGTTTGCCGGCGGACCGGCGGCTGAGGCCAATGCCTTCACCAATTCGGTGAAATTTGATACACGGCTCGCGCACCACGACATCGCCGGCTCAATCGCTCATGCCCGGATGTTGCATCACGTGGGCCTGTTGAAAAAACGCGAGATGGAGGCGATTGTGGACGGGCTGGAAACCATCGGGGGCGAGATTGCCGAGGGCCGATTTGAATGGCGGTCGGAGCTGGAGGATGTGCACATGAACATCGAGACCGCGCTGACCGAGCGCGTGCCGGCCGGCGCCAAACTGCACACGGGCCGGTCGCGCAACGACCAGGTGGCGCTCGATACACGCATGTGGTTACGCGAGGAAATTTGTGAATTGGCCAACGAATTGCACGATCTGCAGCACGCCTTGATCGAGCTAGGGGAGGCGAACCGCAAAGTGCTCATCCCTGGCTATACGCACCTGCAACGGGCGCAGCCGGTGTATCTCGCGCATCATCTGCTGGCCTACGTGGAGATGTTTGAGCGGGATTACGAACGACTGCTAGATTGTCTAGTGCGGGTGAATGTGTGCCCGCTGGGCAGCGGGGCGATTGCCGGCAGCACATTGCCGTTGGATCGGGAATTTGTCGCGCGCGAGCTGGGTTTTGTGGACGCGCATGAGGAACCGATGGTCACTCAAAACTCGATGGACGCCGTGGCGGATCGGGATTTTGTGGTGGAATTTTGCAGCCTCGCAGCCCTGATCGCGATGCATCAATCGCGCCTGTGCGAAGATCTCGTGCTCTGGAGCAGCGCGGAATTTGGCTTCGTCACCATCGGCGATGCCTACACCACCGGCTCGTCCCTGATGCCGCAGAAGAAGAATCCGGACATCTGCGAGCTGACCCGCGGCAAGACTGGCCGCGTAGTCGGCAACCTCGTTTCCCTGCTCACCACCCTCAAAGGCCTGCCACTCACCTACAACAGCGACATGCAGGAGGACAAGGAGCGGCTGTTTGACACGGTGGACACCGTGCGCGCCACGGTCAACATCCTCGCCGCCATGCTGCGCGACACCGAGGTAAACACTCGTACTTGTGCCAAAGCTGTGAAGGATCCTAACCTGCTCGCCACCGATCTGGTGGATTGGCTCGTGTTGGCCGGCATGCCCTTCCGTAAGGCACATCATGTGGTCGGCAAAATTGTGGCGGTGGCCGAGGCGAAAAAGAAACGGATTGACCAGCTCTCCCCACGCGAGTTGTCCGCCATCGACAAGAAACTCACGAAAGACGCCCTCTCAGTGTTTGACCTGAAGACCGCCATGAAACGTCGCACAGCCATTGGAGCGCCGGGCGATGCGCAGGTGGACCGGCGCTTGACCTACTGGCGCAAGTTTCTTGAGCACTAACGCCACATGACCCCCACGGACGAACTGCTCGGGCCGATTCTCCGTGATGTATCGCGGGCGTTCTACCTGACCCTACGGGTATTGCCCGGCGAAGTGCGACAGTCAATCGGCCTCTTTTACCTGCTCGCCCGCACCACCGACACAATCGCCGACACCGAGCTGATCCCCGCGGATAAACGCATGCTCAAGCTGCGGCAATACCGCGACCGCGTGCGTAGCGAGGGCGCGCCCATGCCGGACTTCTCCCATCTCGTGCGCGAACAACAGGATGACGGCGAACGCCGTCTCCTAATGCACAGCCCCGAGATCATCGCGCTGCTCGAGCAAACCCCCGCCTTCGACCGCGGGCAAATCCAGCTCACACTGGAGACCATCACACGCGGTCAGGAGTTAGACCTCAAACGGTTCGGCGACGGCAGCAAACTGAGCGCCCTGCAAACCGCCGAAGACTTGGACGACTACACCTATCACGTCGCCGGCTGTGTCGGAGAATTCTGGACACGCCTCACCCGCCGGCATTGTTTCCCCGACGCCGAGCTGGATGATTCCGAATTTCTCACCCTCGCCATCCGCTTTGGCAAAGCCCTGCAACTGGTCAACATCCTGCGAGATCTACCCGGCGATCTGGCCAACGGACGCTGTTATCTGCCGGCTGTGGACCTAGGACTGGCCGGGCTGAAGCCCGAGGACCTACGCAATCCAAGGAGCTGGGAGCAACTGCAACCCGTCTTTCGTCCGTGGCTGGCCAAGGCCCACGAACACCTTGCCGCCGCCTGGCAATACACCCTGATGATCCCGCACAGCCACTACCGCCTGCGCCTGGCCTGTGCCTGGCCGATCCTGATGGGCCGCCGCACGCTGAATCTGGTGGAACATCAAAACCCCTTGGACCCCGCCTGCAACCTCAAGATCACCCGCTCCCAAGTCCATAGCATTCTCTGGAGCACGCTCTGGCGCGTCCCCTTCCGCGGCCCGTGGCAACGGCTTTTTGGGAATAAATAGACGGATAACGCCTTGCTTTTGGGGAACATTTTCCCTACAAAACCCCAAGGAGGTGGGTATGAATTCCCAATATTATCAGGCAGTCATTTTGTGTATCGGCATAGGGATGGCACCCGTGAATTTGGTGGCCAGCGATTTGAAAGCCAACTCGAAGCCTCAGGTGCAAACCGCCGAGGCGCAGGCGCAAACCCTACGCGAACGCCGGTTACGGCGCATGTTGCAGTACCGCCAACGTCGCGCTGCGCTGCAGCACGTTTCCAGTTTCGTCGAACGCAACGCCCCCTATCGCCGCTTTACGCTCACTGAAATTCGTGAGCACTATGAAGCCAAAGGCGCGGCCCTTGCCAAGGTTGTGAGCTCCGCCAAGCTACGCAACGAAACCCTCGCTCACGCCAAAGCTCGTGCCCTGGCGGAGGTTAAGGCCATTGCCGTAGTGATGCGCTCCCGCCTTGAGGCCGAGCAACGCGCCATGGCTTCCGCCATCCGGCAAATGAAATCCGAGAACCCGAACTACGCCGAAGATGCCCTTCGCTTGGCCGCGGAGTCGGCTGAGAAAAATCACGGCGAAGTCATCACCCAAACCGAGGGACTTCCCATCCTATCCAAAACTGTGGATATGGATTATCTCGATACCCTCAAACGCACGCCCAAGCTCGTGCCCGGCAAGATCGTTAGCGAACCACTGATGCCCACCCGTACCACCAATCCCACCGCGGAACTGGCTAATCCCGACAACGTCCCCTCTTTCCTCGTACAACCCTACAGCCAGGAACAATTGCTCGATTTGGCCCAACGTCAGGCTATGACCGCCTACAAAAAGGAGCAAGCACTCATCAAAGTGAAGGAGGCCCAGCGGCGCGCCGAAGTGCAGCAGTCCACCACCTCACTCAGCGAAAAACGCCGTAAGCTCAAGGAGCTACTCGCGTTGTACGCCAGCGATAAAATTTCACCGAAAGAATACTACGAACGACGTGCCCTGATCATGGGCACAGAGCCGGCCGATCAGTAGCCTTTCGGCTTCACCTTCGGGCGCGGGTTTGGCATAACCCGCGCATGCATCATTTCCGCTATGTCCGCGGACGCCTGTATTGTGAAGGCGTTTCCGTCGAGTCTCTGGCCAAGCAGCACGGCAGCCCGCTGTATGTCTACTCTGCCAAGACGTTGACGGATAATTTCAACCGTCTCCACACCGCGCTCGCGCCGCTGGATCACCTGATCTGTTTCGCCATGAAATCCAACTCCAACCTCGGTGTCCTGCGCACGCTGGCGGATTTGGGCGGTGGCTTCGATACCGTGAGCGGCGGCGAGATTCAGCGGGTCATTGCCGCCGGAGGCAATCCGCGTAAATGCGTCTTTGCCGGCGTGGGTAAGACGGAGGATGAAATCGCCTTCGCTCTGCGCAAGGGGATCTATTGTTTTAACGTGGAAAGCGAACCGGAACTCGAACGCATCAACCGCATCGCCGGCAAGCTCAAGAAAATCGCGCCTGTGGCCATCCGCGTGAACCCCAACGTGGACGCCAAGACCCACAAGAAAATCACCACCGGCACCTACGATAACAAGTTTGGCATCGCGTTCGAGAAAATCGCCGGCGTGTATGCGCGCGCGGCCAAGCTGAAGCACATCCGCCTACGCGGTCTACAAATGCATATTGGCTCGCAGCTCACGCAGGTGAAGCCCTTTGCCGATGCCGTGCGCAAGGTGGCCCCGCTGGCCGCCAAGTTAAAGGCCAAACACAACATCGAATTCCTCAGCATCGGGGGCGGGCTCGGCATCATTTATGAAGACGCCCTCGCTAGTGGGCAGGCCGATTGGTGGGTGCGCAAGGAAAACCGCAACCTCCTCACCCCTGAAAAATACGCTGACACCCTCGTGCCCCTATTACAGCCGCTGGGACTCAAGGTACTGCTTGAGCCTGGTCGTTTTATTTCCGGCAATGCAGGCATCCTCGTGTCGCGCGTGGAATATGTGAAACGTACTGGCAAGAAATATTTCGCTATTGTGGATGCCGCAATGAACGATCTAATCCGACCAGCGTTTTATGAAAGCTTCCATGAGATTGTGCCCGTGAAACAATCAAAGACCCGCCCGATCGCCACGGACGTGGTGGGCGGCATCTGCGAGACCGGCGATACCTTTTGCAAAGACCGGCCCATCCCGCGCTTGGAGGAAGGGGATCTGGTGGCCATGCTCAGCGCCGGCGCGTATGGGTTTGTAATGGCCGGCACTTACAACACCCGCCCCATGTCGGCCGAGGTGTTGGTGGACGGCAAAAAAGCTGCCGTCGTCCGCAAACGCCAAAAGGTCAAAGACATCTGGGCCGACGAAAACACAGCTCCATGGCAGAAGTGATTTCCAAATCGGACTACAAAAAAGGCGGCCCTGGAGGCCGCCTTTTTAATGAGTTTTGATTCACTCTAGTTATTGGCCGCTGTCTTGGTGGGTTCAGCGGTGTCCGCGGCGGCGGATTTCAGTTTTTGATATTCCGCTTCCAAGGTTTCGAGTTTCTTACGGGCCTCGGTCATGGCTCCAGCAAATTTATTGGCCGCAGTCTGTTTGGCCTTAGCCGTAGTGCTTTGGGTTTCCACCTGCTTGGTCAAGGCGACGACGCGGGTTTGATGATCCTTTTCAACATTGGCATGAGCCGTTTGCGCGGCACTCATCGCCTTGGCAGCGGCCGCCACAGCGGCCTGCATGGGCTCAATTTTTTCCTTGGCCATCTGAGTCACCGCCTTTTCGGCCATGGCCATGGCGGCGCGGCTTTCGGTGACAGCGGTCTGCGCGGTTTTCACGGCCGCCTGCATTTTGGCCACTTCGGCAATGGCGGTCTGGGCGGCGGTCTGGGCATTCGCCGCAACAGTCTTAGCGGCATCCACCGGCTTCTTGGCCACGAGCATTTCTGCCTTCACCCGGGTGAGCACAAGGGCACTGGATTTTTTGGCGGGGGTGAGTTCCTTCAAAATGGTTTCCGCAGCGGCCAAGGCGGCTAGGGCAGGTTTTTGCTGGGCGTTGACCAACTCGGCCCAATGCGCCTTGGCAGTGGCCGCAGTTTGTTGGCGAGTGCTAGCCAACTGGGCGGCGCGGGTGTGGGCGGCAAACACGGGATCTAGCTTGTTTTGCGCGGCGGCTTCGGCTTGTTGCGCGGCAATGCGAGCCTTCGTGGCGGCATCCATCTTGGCCTTCCCCTGAGCCACAGCGGCCTTGGTGGCGACCAAGGCGGTGTCCGCGGCGGCCTTGGCTCGGGAAGCCGCGGCGATGATCTCTGTAGCCTTGGCGACCTCGGCCAGCGCGGCTTTCTGGTCTTTAGCACTCAAGGTATCCAACGTGCCTTTGGCCGCCGTGGCGGCTGCTCTGAGTTTCATAGCTTCGGCTTGCTTGGCAGCGTCATTGCCGGCATTTAACTCAGCGGTCTGGGCAGCCATCTCGGCTTTCTGGAAGGCGGCTAGGGCAGCTTCTACTTTGGCGTTTACAGCTTTCAAAGCGGCATCCGCTTTCACTTTGGCGGCAGGGGATGCCTTAAAGCGGGCTTCGGCGGCAACGGCGGCGGTTTCAACCGGTTTCATTTTTTCCAAAAGTGCCTCATAGGCGGTCTTGGCGGCGGCTTCAGCTTTCACCTGATTAGCGGCGAAGGCCTTGGCTTCCGCGAGGGCGGAGGCGAGAGGGGTCATGGCCGTTTTGGCCTTAGCGGCAGCGTCCAGTGCAGTCTTGGCAGCCACCGCCGTCTCGGTGGCGGCTTTTTCAGCGGTGACGAGCTCTCGTTCGATAGACTGAAGCGCCTTGGCAGCATTTTCCTTTGCAATGAGCGCCTGTGCGACGGAGATTCCGAGAGCGCGATCAATGGTTTCAACCGGCACGAGTTCGACGGCGGCGAGATCGTTGTATTGTTTTTGTACTGCCGCTAGCTTGTCGGCCTCAACTTTAGCCGCTGCCTTGGCCTTGGCTTCGGCCGTTTGCGCAGCTTGCAGATTGGTCTGCGCTTGTTTCATTCCGGCCTCGCGGGTGGCGACCAATTTTTGGGCTTCAACGATCTTGGTTTTTTCCCGGGCCACTTCCGCCTGTGCGGCAGCCAACGCTTTGTCGGCCATGGCTCTGGCGTTTTGTGCTTCGGTGACTTTGGCTTGCAGCGCAGATTTGGCGGCGCCGAGATCGCGTTTCTGTGCGGCGGCTAGGGCAGCCTTGGCGTTCGTCAACGCGGTTTGGGCGGATTCAGCCTCGGCTTTGAGTTGGGCCAGTTCGGCGTCCTGACTGCTGATTTCGCGGCGGGCAGTGTACAGGGCGGCGAAGGTCTTGCTCAGTCGTAGGTGATCGGCATCTTCTTGGGCGGCAGTCAAGGCGGCGCCGGCCGCGGTGACTTTGGCTTGCTCTGCCGAATCGGCTTTGGCGAGATCGGTTAGGCGTTTGGTAAGCACGGGTTGACCGGTCTTTTGTTTGGTTTGTGCCTCGACCAATGATTTATTGGCAGCGGCATGAATCGTGCCGGCTTGGGTGACTTGTGTGTTGATCGTGGCCAATGCTTTGTCAGCGCTATTTTTAGCGGCTTGCGCGTCGGCGAGCGTTTTGGCGGCAGCCTCGGCCTTGGCTTGGGCGGCCGCCTTATCGGCTTCGGCCGCCGCGTCCAGTGCCTTGTCGGCTGCGGCCTTGGCCGCCGTGGCTACTTCCACGGATTTGGCGGCGGTGACGGCCTTGGCTTGGGCTGGTTTTTGTTTTTCAGCCACCAATTTATCCAGGGCTGCTTTGGAAGAGGCCACGGCCTTTTGGCGCATGGTTACGGCGGCGGTAAGGGCAGCTTGGTCGGCTTTAGCTTTGGCGATTTGATCCAGCACAGCTTTGTGGGCCGCTTCGGCGGCTTGGGCGGCTGCAGCCTTTACTTCCACATTTTTTTGCGCCGCAGCAAATTGCTCGGCCATGGTCGCGGGATTCAGGGAGAGGCGGCCGATTTCTTTTCCGTCGGCGGCGTTCCACACATATACTTGGCCGGTCCAGTCGGTACCGATTACACGTTTGGCGTCATGGGTGGGGACGCCAGTGGCGGGGATATCGCCGGGGAAAGTGAAGCTGCGTTTGGCATTCCCGCCGGCATCCCAA
>WTHG01000503.1 GCA_011523245.1 Verrucomicrobiales bacterium
GCTCTTTGCCATCGGTGGCGTTGAGGAAACGGATATGCCCGTCACTGCCGGCCACCGCTAGAGTTTTTCCATCTGGGCTAAAGGCGAGAGCGTAGATGCCGCTCTCAGGCACGTCGAGTTTGGCCAGCTCCTCCACGCCGCCGGTGAGAAATTTGTCGAGCTTCTGTACCTCGCCTGCATTGCGGTCGCGGGTCCGTTTGGCCTGGATGGCTTTGATGTCGGCGGGCACATCCTTGGGGACATTGGAGGCAAAGATCACAACCTGTCCGGAGCCATCAAGGCTGCTTCCTGCGGCAAAAGCTGTGCCGGTTCGGTTAAAGCGCACATCAAACACGCGTCCGCGCATTTCGGGAAATTTGCGGAGTAGATTGGCGTTATCGCCGATCACGCGCTTGGTTTGGCGGAAGATCCGGAAAAGCTGCGGAGCACCATCGGCACCGCCCACCAGAATGTGTTCGTGTTCCGGGTGGCGGTCAATGGCGGCAATACCACCCTTCAGGGCGCGGGGCGTGATGGAGGTGATGTTGTCGATGAACCGTGAGTCTTCAAAGACGGTGAGTTTGGCGGTCATGTCACGCCCCACGGAGATGATGTGCTTGCCTTCCACATCGTATGCCGTGCCAAGCACCCAATCATTGTGGGCGCCTTGAAAGAAAATTTGTTCACCGGTCTTGGCATCAATGGCGCGTACGGTGTTGTCGCCACAGCCGAAGGCTATAGCCTTGCCGTCGGGCGACCAGCTGGCTCCGTAGACGGTGTCAAACGTCACCGGATGCGACATGGAAAGGGATTCGTTTTCCACGTTCCACACTTGTACTTCGCCCATGCGACCGGGCTTGCCGCCGGTGACCGCGAGACGAGTGCCGTCCGGAGAGAACCGTACGGATTCAATCCGTTCACTGAGGCCGACTAGGCGGGCCTTGAGTCCGGAGCCATCAGCCTTGTGCAGAAGTACTTCATGGAAGCCAGCCACGGCTAGCAGTTTGCCGTCGGGCGAATAATCGATGGACGTGATTACCGGAGGTAAGGTGTACACGGGTGGGTTGTCGGCGGTATACCGCTGGCCGGCACCCGGAGGGGTGTCATCGTGAGCACCTTGGGAGATCCATTTTTTGATCAGCTCGATCTCAGCGGAGTGCAACGGTTTTTTGCCACGCGGCATCGGGGCCTTCTCTGTTTCTGGATCCGGCAGTATCTGGTCAACTAAGGCGCTCTCATTTACTTTACCGGGCACGATTGCCGTCCCCTCATCATCGCCGCCAGCGAGGAGACTTTTGAAATCGGTCATCACATACCCACCTTTATCTTTGGCCGGTTGGTGGCAGCCCTGACAGTGGGCTTGGAAGAGGGGGCGGATTTGATGGTAGTAGCTAACGTTGCCGGCAGAGTTGTCGCCTTTGTCGGCGCCTTGTAGCGGGCCGGCGGTGGCAGCGGTGATCAACAGGTTGATCGCTAAAAGTCGTGTTGGCATTAACATGTTGGCGATGATTATGACGATTGTTTGCGGGAATGCTTCAAGCAACCTGCGTAATGTCCTTAGAATTTACATCGAAATATATGAAGTGTCTTGTATTTTGAGTATTTGGAATTGTAAAATTAAGCCATGAATAATGTTGCAATAGCACAAAAAACATTAGCCGAAGTGGGAGTCAGTCGGCAGATTTTGCAGCTATTTGATCTTCAGCCGGATGTCTCCGTATTTATCAAAGACGCCAAAGGAAGGTTTGTGTTTTTGAACCGGCGGAGTTGCGAGTACTGCGGCGTTAAATCTGAACATGATGCACTTGGGAAAACGGATATGGATTTTTTTCCGCCCCAGAGAGCGGCACTGTATCAATCAGACGATAAACGGGTATTGGACAGCGGGGATGCCATTGCCAATCGGATTGAACCCGCTCCAGAAGCGGATTCATCATCAAATATGGTGGTGGTTAACAAGATCCCACTGCGAAACGCCGAGGGCAAAGTGGTGGCTGTGGCGGGGTTCTCCCGAAGACTATCACAATTCCGTTCACGCCCCAGTGTAAGTAAGCAGCTTTCGGGAGCGATGGATTATCTGCATAAGAATTTTTCGATGGAATTAAAAACCCAAGATTTGGCAGAGAAGGCAAAAATGTCCGTAAGACAGTTTGAACGATTGTTTAAAAG
>WTHG01000338.1 GCA_011523245.1 Verrucomicrobiales bacterium
ATTTTCTTGAGCCGGGCAAAAGCCGGTAAACCGCCCTTCGTGGGCAGGTGCAGTTCGCCCTGAATCAATGGTCGGGCGTAGGTTTCAAACTTCTTATTTGGCAACCAGCCGTCTTCGGAGATCCAGTCGCGCGGGATGAAATGTTCCACGTTGGCGATGTCATCCAGCGGCTGCAGACCAGTCGTCCAGCGGTAGGGTTCATCGCTTTCGCGGACGAGCTTCACCATGTAGCCGCTCTGGCCCTGCACCGCGGCCTGCACTGCGGCTGTGCCACAGGCGAAGGCCTCGTCCACATCCGTTTGGCTGGCGTAATGTGCCGCGGCGCGCTGGGCGTAGCCGAGCTTCACCGTGCGGGTCTTGAGACTCAGTGCCGGCTCCACAATCTCTGCCAAGCGATCGGCGGCACCGGCCAACACGGGGTGACCAAAGGCATCGAGCTTGGATTTGTCCGCGCCGATTTCGTTGCCCTCGGCGTCCTTCAGGCCTTCACCCACCACCACGACACAACAGCCGCAGGCATCCACCACTTCCTTCACGCGGGCGAGAAATTTGGCTTCATCAAAGGCGATCTCCGGTAGCAAAATAATGTGCGGCGGATCGTTGGGTTGTTCCTTGGCGAGCGCCGTACCGGCGGCGATCCAGCCGGCTGCGCGGCCCATCACCTCGATAATGCAGCAAGATCCATCGTCGGTGGCCATGCTGCTGACATCCGCGCCCACTTCCATAACGGTGGTCGCGTTGTACTTGATCACACTGCCGTAGCCGGGGGTGTGGTCAGTGTGCGGGAGGTCGTTATCGATGGTCTTGGGCACGCCGATGGCACGGATGTCGTACCCGCGCTTGGCAGCTTCTTGGTGTACCTTGTTGGTGGTGTCCTGACTATCGTTTCCGCCGGCATAGAAAAAGTAACGGATGTTGTGCGCTTCGATCACCTCGAACAGGCGATTCATATCTTTTTCCGCCTGTTCGGGGTCCTTCTTGAAATTGATCTTGTACCGGCACGTGCCCAAGGCGGCGGCCGGTGTGTGCTTTAGGGCCTGCACGGACTTGTTGCTCTCTTCGTTAATATCGATGAGGTTTTCGTGAAGGATGCCGTATACACCATTGAGGCCTCCATAAATTTCCTCAATGCATTCATGTCGCCCGGCTTCGTTAATGACGCCGGCGACACTGGCGTTAATGACTGCGGTGGGGCCGCCGCTCTGGGCGACCAACAAATTACCTACAAGGGATTCTGCCATGTCGTATGTTCCTCTGGGTGAAAGGGCGGGCAACCTGCCAAAGCCAACGCGGCCTGTCAAAAGGGAAATAGGATTGCTCCGGTCCGGGTTCGCTGATAGATTCCCGCCCCTTTTCCAATCCATGGGACAAAATTTATACCATAAGGTTTTCGACCGGCACTGCGTAGGGCAGTTACCTTCGGGACAGTATCAGCTCTTTATCGGGCTGCATCTCATTCATGAGGTCACCTCGCCGCAGGCGTTTGCGATGATCCGCGAGCAGGGGCTTTCTGTGCCCTTTCCCGAGCGCACCTTTGCCACAGTCGATCACATTATCCCCACTACCGGCTCTGGTCGGCAGCGGCCGTTGCAGGATCCGTTGGCTGAAGAGATGCTCCAGCATATCGAGAAAAACACCGCCGATTACGGCATCAACTTTTTCTCGCCGGAGAAAGGCGAGCAGGGCGTCGTGCACGTGGTCGGCCCCGAACGCGGGCTCACGCAGCCGGGCATGACCATTGCCTGCGGCGATTCGCACACTTCCACGCATGGCGCCTTCGGCACGCTGGCCTTTGGTATCGGCACCAGTCAGGTGGCCGATGCGCTCGCTACACAAACGCTTGCCATGGCCAAGCTCAAGGTGCGCCGCATTAATTTCACCGGCAGCCTCAAGCCCGGCGTGTATGCCAAGGATGTCGCGCTCGCTTACATTAACCACCTTGGCGTGAATGGCGGCGTCGGTTTCGCGTATGAATTCGGCGGCGAGGTCATCGACAACATGACGATGGAAGAGCGCATGACCGTGTGCAACATGTCCATCGAAGGCGGCGCGCGTTGTGGTTATGTGAATCCCGATCAAACCACGTTCGATTACCTTCAGGGCCGCGATTACTGCCCCGAGGGCGAGGCGTGGGAACGCGCCGTGGC
>WTHG01000017.1 GCA_011523245.1 Verrucomicrobiales bacterium
AACCTTCGACCACATTGGTTATGCAGGAACGTCCGCAAGAGCACTTGCGCCCCACGCACCGGCATCATCGCGGTGAGTTTTTGTCTCCACGCGAAGTGGTGCGACCTGAGGTCTTGCCGTTTTTACCTCCGTTGGCCAAAGATCAAGCGCGCGATCGGCTGGGTCTAGCACGGTGGTTGGTGGATCCACGCAACCCTCTCACTGCGCGCGTCACCGTAAATCGTTATTGGGCCGAGCTATTCGGTGAAGGCATCGTACCCACGCTTGATGACTTTGGTTACACCGGTACTATGCCTTCGGATCCGGCTTTGCTCGATTGGTTGGCACTAGAATTTATCCGGCAAGGTTGGTCGCGCAAAAAACTCCTGCGCCTGATCGTCACCAGTGCCACCTACCGGCAACAAGCCGGGACCAGCTACCGCTTGTCGGCTGAGCAGGTTCGCGATTCAGTACTGCATGTGAGTGGATTGCTCCATGCCAAGCTCGGCGGCCCCAGTGTGTTCCCGCCTCAAACCAAAAGCATTGGCGAAGGTATCTACGGAGGTGGCGGATGGCGTACGAGTACCGGGCCTGACCGGTATCGGCGCAGTCTTTATACCCACCGCAAACGTTCGATGCCTTACGCCATGCACAATACGTTTGATGCCCCCAGTCACGAGGCTTGTGTGGCCCGGCGTGATCGCTCCAACACCCCCTTGCAGGCTTTAATGCTGCTCAATGATTCCTTTATCCTCGAGGCAAGCCGCGCACTTGGTAACTGGGCGGTGCAAGAGAAGGGGGATGAAGAAACCGTTATGCGCGCCCTCTTTGGCCGCATCCTTACCCGGCCGCCTGATCCCCGTGAATTGCAGGTAATGAAGGTTTTTCACGCCAAACAAACCAAGCGCTTTACTACTGATAAAAAAATGGCCACCGAAATCGCCGGACCAAACCCAAAGGCTTCCCCTGAAGCGGTGGCGGCTTGGGTTGCTCTGGCTCGTTCACTTTTGAATACGCATGAATTCATTACCCGCAACTAACGCCTCGGCAGATCTCACCCGTCGGCACTTCTTTAGAGAGTGCGGCTATGGCGTGGGCAAGTTGGCTTTGGCGGGGCTTTTAACCAACTCCTTCGCCCGACCGGCCGGCACGCATTTTGCCCCGAAAGCCAAGCGGGTGATCCATCTCTTTCAAGCGGGCGCACCGAGCCAGTTGGAGCTCTTTGATAACAAACCCAAGCTCAAGGAGTTCGAGGGTAAACCGTTGCCGCCTGCAGTAATTGGCGATCAACGTTATGCCTTTATTCAGCGCGATGCTGCCGTACTTGGCCCACGCTTTCCCTTTGCGCGTCATGGACAATGTGGCGCGGAGCTATCTGATAAACTGCCGCATCTGGCTAAAGTAGTGGATGAAATTGCCATCATCCGCTCAATGCATACCGATCAGTTTAACCATGCGCCCGGTCAAATCTTTTTCAATACCGGCTTTCCCCAGCCGGGGAGGCCGTGTCTGGGTTCTTGGCTGAGCTATGGACTCGGTGCGGAGACGGATAATCTCCCTGCGTTTGTTGTGCTCTCTACGGGCGGCGGTATCAGTGGCGGTTCGGCATTATGGTCGCCCGGTTTTATGCCTGGTAAACATGCGGGTGTGCGTTTCCGCAACTCAGGCGATCCCATTCTTAACGTTAGCCGGCCCGCAGGTGTGGATGCCGAGTTGCAACGCGACTCATTGGATTTGATCGGTGCCTTGAATCGCCGGCGTTTGGAAGTGGAACCCGATCCGGAGATAGCCACACGCATTGCGAGTTATGAAATGGCTTACCGACTGCAGTCCAGTGCGCCGGAATTAATGGATCTTAAAAGTGAAAGCCCGGAGACCCTCAAGTTATATGGGGCGGATCCGGCCAAGCCCTCCTTTGCTCGCGCCTGTCTGCTGGCCCGGCGCATGATCGAGCGCGGGGTGCGTTGCGTGAATATTTATCACTCCGGCTGGGATGCTCATTCCAATGTTGCCGGTAACATTACCAACAACACACGGGCCACAGATCAGGGCAGTGCGGCGTTGGTGCAGGATTTAAAACAGCGCGGGTTGCTTGATGACACGCTGGTGATTTGGGGTGGTGAATTTGGCCGCACGCCAATGGTTGAAAGTAATCCCACGCTGAACC
>WTHG01000166.1 GCA_011523245.1 Verrucomicrobiales bacterium
CCTGAACGAACCCGGCAATTCCAGACACTGGTGCATCCGGAACACCTAGGGCATTCCTTTAAGGTTCTGGAGTGTTGCCGGCCTTAAAGGCCTTTGACTTCCCAGCCTTTGCGGTACTCGCGCTTCCCAAAGGCGGTGGCCGCCTCGCTATTGCTGAAGGCGAGCTTCTTTTCATCCCAGTTTAACTGCTGTTTCGGGAACCGCGTGGCGATTCCGCCGAGCAGGATGGCTTCGGTTAGCGGGCCGGAGTAATCGAAGTTCGCCGAGGTCTTGCCTTCGCCGCGCGCGGCGTTGATGAACGATTCCCAGTGATTCACGCCGCCGATTTCGGGTCGCTTGTATTCCTTGTATTTGTCTTCGGGCAACAAAATGGCTTTGCCCACGTGCGGGATGATCATGTGACCCTTGGTGCCAAACAGAACGGAGCCTTGCCCAGGTAGGTTGCGGCCGATGCGTTCCTGCACATTTGCGGGCGGGCGCTGATCGCCGTCGTACCAGGTTACATCGACCGTTTCGTTGGCAGTGTACTTGGTGCCGGGATAGACGTAATGGATCTTGGCGTTGACGTTCCAGCTGTGCGAGCCCTCCACCGGGGCTGGGCCTTCGCTGCGGACACTAAGCGGTGCGGTGAGGCCGACCGCACCATACATGGGGTCGTAAATATGGCAGCCCATATCGCCAAACGTGCCGGTGCCGTAGTCGAGGCGTTTGCGCCAGTTGCCGGGGTGGTAGTAGCCACCGATGTAATCGTTTTTGGGAGCTACGCCGCACCAGGCATCCCAGTCTAGCCCTGCGGGCACTTTGTCTTTGCGGTCGGGGCGTTTGGCTGTGTCCCCCCATTTCTTGCTGCTCCAGGTGTGTACTTCAGTGACCTTACCGATCGCGCCCTGATGAACGAGCTCCACGGCTTCGCGATAGACTTGGCTGGAATGCACCTGAATGCCCATCTGGGTCGTAAGTTTGTTGGCGGCGGCAAATTCCCGGAGCTTGCGGCTCTCAAACACGTCGTGGGTAAGCGGTTTCTGAACGTACACGTGTTTGCCCAGTTGCATGGCGGCCATGGCGATTGGTGCGTGCATGTGATCGGGCGTGGACACATTGGCGGTGTCGAAATTCTTGGACTCCTTGTCGAGAAGTTCACGCCAGTCGGTGTACCGTTTGCCTTTGGGGAATTTGCGGGCAAAGCGATCCTGGCGCGCCGGATCGATCTCGGCACAGGCCACCACCTCGACGTTTTTCACGCCGGAAATTGAGTTTACATCAGAAAAGGCCATGCCGTTCGCACCGAAGGTGACGTGGCGAACGGTGGAGTTCGGCGAGAGCGCCCAGGAGCGTGTCGCCACATACGGAAAGGCGAGGGCGGAGGTGGCCAGAAAATTGCGTCGGGACAGCGAATTCGATTTCATGAAGAGAGTGTGGCGTGGTGGCGGGCGTTTGCAATCCCTTTCGGTTAACTCTAGACTGCGCGCGTATGGCGGATCAGCCGAACATTATTTTCGTTATCACCGACCAACAACGGTACGACACTATCAACGCCTTGGGGTTCCCGTTTGTGGACACGCCTCACATGGATCGGTTGGTGCAGGAAGGGGTTTCGTTTTCCAATTGTCATGTGGCGGCGCCGTCATGCGCCAGTTCGCGCGCGAGTTTGTTCACGGGTTACTTTCCACACACAACGGGTATTTTGAAAAATGCGGATGCGTGGCGGCGGAGTTGGGTAAATCAACTGGCTGATGCCGGGTATCATTGCGTGAATGTGGGGAAAATGCACACTTGGCCATTCGAGACACCGTGCGGGTTTCATGAGCGGTATGTGGTTGAGAACAAGGATCGTTTTCTGGAGGGGCGCTATTATTTTGATGAATGGGACAAGGCACTGGCCGCACGTGGTTTGGTGAAGCAGCAGCGGGAGCTCTACCGCGAATACGAAAATTACCGCGATGCGCTAGGGGCTTTTACGTGGGATTTGCCTGAAGAAACGCATTCGGATTTCTTCGTGGGTGATTTTGCGCAATGGTGGCTGCGCACAAAGCCGGTGGACAAGCCGTTGTTTTTGCAAGTCGGATTTCCGGGGCCCCATCCGCCGTATGATCCAGTGCCACGGCATTTGGAGGCGTATGCGGATCGCGAGCTCAAGTTGCAGCCCGTCACCGAGGCGGATTTGGAAAGTCAGCCGCCACCTTTCAAGGCTATGCGTCAGCACAATGTGGAGGTGGATCACGATTCGGTTGTGCATTCTTTGAATCCGACTGAGGAACAGCGCCTGCGTCAGCGTAGGCATTATTTGGCGAATGTGACCATGATCGACGAAAAGCTCGGCGAATTGATGGCAGGATTGGAGGCCAAGGGGGTTCTGGATAATTCGATTGTCGTCTTCACTAGTGATCACGGTGATTGTTTGACGGATCACGGGCATAGCCAGAAGTGGACAATGTACGATCAGATTGTTCGTGTTCCGATGTTGGTTTGGGCGCCGGCGCAGTTTACCGGAGGCCGAGAGGTGAATGGGCTCATGCAAAGCATGGACATCGGCGCGGCGATTCTGGAAATAGCCGGGGCTGTTGAATCGGAAGGCAGTGAAGCAATGAGTGTGCTGCCGGCGTTGTGCGGAGAGGAATGGGGCGGACGCGATTACGTATATGCCGAACAAATGACGGATGGCAATTATACGGACGGACCGTTTATGACCATGATCCGTGATCACGATTGGAAGCTCGTGCATTTTCTTGATGAACCGTACGGGCAACTCTTCGATCTACGAGTGGACCCGGAGGAGATGAATAATCTTTGGGAATCGCCGCAAGGCACAGAAGCAAAGGCGCGGTTGCTGGCCGAGCTGCGTGAATGGCACATTCGCAGCCAAGTGCGAACGGCCAAGTGGTCGGAGGATTGGCGTTGAGCGAACCGGAGCCGGAGTTGCGCCAACCGCCACGGAAGATCGCCGGCATACTCCGCATGCTGGGGCCGGGCCTGATTATGGCCGGTGGCATTGTAGGTTCGGGTGAATTAATCGCAGCCACACATACCGGCGCCAAGGCGGGGTTTATTTTTCTCGGATTAATCATTTTCGGTTGTGTGATCAAATGTTTCACACAGGTCGAAATGGCGCGGCACGCCATCGTCAAAGGCGAAACTACGCTCGGATTATTGAACCGCCTGCCGGGGCCTCGCCTGAGAGTGGGGCGATTTAAAGGTAACTGGATCGTGCTGTTTTGGGCTTTCACCATGATCTTCGGGTTTGGGCAGTTGGGCGGTATTGTGGGAGGGGTTGGGCAAGCGATGGCGATAGCCATGCCGATTACCGAAAAGGGGCAACATTATAATCAGGCTGCTTCAGCGCGGGCGAAGCTTCAGGTGATCGACCAACAGATCGCGGCTGGGGGCAACCCAGAGTCGGGCGATGAACGGGATGTCTTGGCCGGCCAGGTCAACGGATTTGATTTCAAAAACAAACCGATAGATGACCGAATATGGGCATTGATCCTTGCGCTCCTAACGGCAGTGATGCTGGTGCGTGGTGGGTTCGGCTTTATCGAAGCGTTTGCTGCGATTCTTGTGGGCGCCTTCACCTTGGTGACTATCGTCAATCTGTTCGTGCTGCAAACACAACCGGAATGGGCCGTGCGTGCGGCTGATTTGAAGGCGGGCTTGGGGGTGGGGTTTCTTTCTTCCGGCTCGGAAAAAATTGGGCTCGCCCTTGCGACCTTTGGAATCATCGGCGTGGGCGCGGCGGAGATTGTGGCGTATCCTTATTGGTGTTTGGAAAAGGGGTATGGACGCTGGACCGGAAAACGGGAGGAAAGTGAAAGTTGGTTTGCACGGGCCCGGGGCTGGATTAGGGTGATGCAATGGGACGCTTGGTTGTCGATGGTGGTGTACACATTTTGCACCGTAGTCTTTTATCTACTGGGCGCGGCTGTCTTGGGGCGCCTGGGTTTATTGCCTGAAAAACAGGATCTCATCCGCACGCTCTCAGTCATGTACACGCCGGTGTTTGGAGGATACGCAGTTGGAATTTTCCTGATGGGCGCCGTGGCGGTTTTGTTTTCGACCTTCTTTATTTCGAACGCTACCAAGTGCCGCCTGTATACGGACTTCGCGGCAGTCTCCGGTTTGGCGAAATTGAACGATGTCCGACGTGAGCTATGGGTTCGTAGATTTGGGGCGGCGCTACCGTTGATTTGCGTGTTGGTCTATGTCGTTTGGCCGAATCCTGGGAAGTTGGTGGTTATTTCCGGGATGTTTCAAAGTTTGTTGTTAGTGCCTCTGGGGTTTGCCGTTTTGTGGTTGCGCTATCGGGAAGGGGAGGTCCGTTTGCAATCGGGGCGGGCATGGGATGTGATGTTGTGGATTTCGTTCATCAGTTTCATGGGTATTGGTTTGTATTTGGCTGTCACCAAGCTGGGGAAAATTTTCGGTTGAGCTACAGGCCTCATGCCGTTGAATAGGGCCGCTATGCTGAATGAGGCAGTTGGGTTTTCCGGAGAATCAGTCGAGGCGGTGTCTTCGGCCATCAACCGCTATGGACGACAGGCAAATATGGAGCCGATCAGTGTTTCCATTTGCCAGGAAGGTAGTGGCTCCAGTTCGTTCTTTCGTGGGATCGCCGTGTTTACTCCGCAATACGAGGAGGAGGAAGGCAGCGAGGGGGCTGGTTACTAGCGGCTTGCGCTGGACCGCCGCTTGGCGTACACCAACGCTCCGGCGCGCGCGTAGCTCAATTGGATAGAGCAGTGGTTTCCGGAACCAAAGGTTGAAGGTTCAAGTCCTTCCGTGCGTACCATTTTTCATCGGTTTCCGGAAAAATAGCCCGTTTAACTGGGTAATAATTATCTGGCAATTTCGCCTTCTCCGCCTAGAGTGCGCTCCCCGCTTTTATGGCTGGGAAATGTTATGGGAGCAGATAATTCGCCAGTGGATGCGGTGACAGCACCGACTTTGAAACCAATCGCCATTCCCGCCCGTTTGGCGGGTACGCCAACGAAAGGGCCCAAGTATGCCGTTAACGTGAATAACGCCGATGGCGAGGCTGTGACGGTGGCGGACCCAAATGCTACCCGTGCGGCGGTGGCGCTGATGAATATTCACGCGGTGACCGGCGGTGCAGCTTGTCACTGGGGAGGTCCGGCAGCATTTGCCGAAATTATGGCGGCCACGCACGCGATTATGTTCGCTACTGAAGGTCGGCCATGGCACGAGGCTTTTAACTTCATCAATGATGCGGGGCACACGGAAAACGGGGTGTATGCCTTGCGCGCCAACTATAATTTTGATGGGCAGGATTACACGGCACTCCGCGGTTTTCGTGGTATCCACAGTAAACTGACCGGTCACGGTGAGAGTCATCTAAATCCTGAAGGAGTGCTAATCAGTAACGGGCCGCTGGGTTCTGGTCTTCCGCAGGCGCAAGGTCTGGCGATTGGCGATCAATTGGCTGGCAACGATCGCGTAACAGTTTGCACCATTTCGGATGGCGCGATGATGGAAGGGGAAGCGAAAGAATCGCTTGCAGCTATTCCTGGGCTGGCCGTGAAAGGGCACATGAATCCGTTCGTGCTGATTCTTTCCGATAACGACACTAAGCTATCCGGACGGATCACGAATGACAGTTTCTCCATGCAGCCGAGTTTTGAGGCCATTGGCACGCTTGGTTGGAATGTGATCAAGGTCGAGGATGGTCACGATTTACAGGCAGTCTACAGCGCGTTGGAATCAGGTTTTGCGGCGGCCAAAGCGGATCCTGCCAAGCCAGTGTGTCTCTGGGTAAAAACCATCAAAGGCAAGGGCATTACGGCTACCGAGGAAAATGATTCTGGCGGACACGGTTTCCCGTTAGGTAATGCCGAGAAGATTGTGGATTGGATTCAGGAAATTTACGGCGACGCCGACGCGCCGGCTGAGTTTTTGGATTGGGCCAATGAACTGAATGCCGAGTGGAAAGCCGCAGAAGAGGCGAAGACAGCGGCGCCCGCAAGCGAAGCGCCGGCCGTCAAGAAGAGCAAGGTGCAGGCTGGGTTGGCCAAGGGCGCCATTCGGGCAGCCCAGGAAGGGGCTCCGGTCTTTTCTGTATCGTCTGACGTGCAGGGTTCCACGGGCATTTCCGCATTTCAGAAAGCTATTGATGGCCGTTTCATTGAGGTGGGCATCGCCGAGGCCAACATGATCAGCACCGGTGCAGGCTTGAGTAAGGTGGGCTTCGTGCCGATCGTCGATACTTTTGGCCAATTCGGTGTCACCAAGGGCAATTTGCCGCTCACCATGGCGGCCTTGAGTCAAGGGCCGGTGATCGCAATGTTCAGCCACGTGGGCTTTCAGGATGCAGCTGATGGCGCGAGTCATCAGGCGACCACCTATCTCGCCGCAGTGGGTGCCATTCCACACACCACGGTGATTGTGCCGTCCTGCCCGGACGAGGCGGAGGAGTTTATGTATCAGGCCATCAAACGCTTCGAGGCCGATCGCGCCGCTGGTAAGGATGGTGAATCGTATATTTTCTTTGTCGGGCGAGAAAACTATCCGCTTAGTTGGGTGGACAATCCGGTGTACGACTGGGGCAAGGCACAGGTGTTGCGTGAGGGCAACGATGTGGTCCTCGTGGGGAGCGGCGTGCTGCTCAATCGTGTGATCGAAGCCGGCGAACAACTTGCTACGGAAGGCATCAATGCCACCGTGATCAATAATCCGTTTGTGAATCAGGTGGATCTGGGCACGATCGGTGCCGCGGTGAATGCCGCCGGAGGCCGATTGGTGACCATTGAAGATCACCAAGTGAAAGGCGGTATGGGGGCGCAGGTGAGTCACGCGCTCTCGAACGCCGGCATTGCGCACCGGATCAAGACGCTCGGGATTGCCGGGGAGTTCGGCCAATCGGCCTACAAGGCGGATCAGTTATACGATAAGTTCGGCCTAAACGTCGAAGGCGTGAAAGCGGCAGCCAAGGAACTCCTAGCTTAAAGTCTGGAGTTCTTTAGCGGCCGAGCAGGCTGGCCTTAACGGGCACCCAACCTTTGCCGGGAACGAACTCCCGATGGCCGTTGTCCGTGCTTTGACAGCCGGCCACGACAAGCAACACGACACCCGCGGCGATGAATATCATCTTGGACATGAACCCAGTGTAAACGGTATTGCCGCACACGCAAGCTTGTTGCAACATCCCGCGAAACCTCATGGAAGACGACCCATTTAAGTCTCTACAAGGTCAGTTGCTGATCGATTGCGGCGGTTTGGCGGGTTCGTTCTTCAACCGTTCGGTGGTATTGTTGTGCCAGCACAATGAGGAAGGTGCCTTCGGGTTGGTTCTTAATCGGTCGATGGATAAAACGGTTGGGGAAATGATCGTGGAGGATTTGCCTGAACGTATTCAGGAGCAGGACCTCTCTATTGGTGGGCCTGTGCAGGGGCAGGCGATGAGTTTTCTACACGCTGACGATTATCTGCCGGATGCCAATGTCATCCCAAATTTGAATCTTGAACATTCCATCGATGAACTTCTGGAAATTGGGAGTTCCTTTTCGTCCACGTCACAGGTGCGGATCTTTGCCGGCTACTCGGGCTGGGGGGCAGGGCAGTTGGAAGACGAAATGCAGCGCAATTCCTGGCTCACGCATCCTGCCAGTGTGGATCATGTGTTCGCCATTCCGCCGGGACAATTGTGGCGGGCGGTGATGTTGGAGATGGGCGGGGTGCACCGGTTGATGGCCGATGCGCCGGATGACCTTTCCTGGAATTAGTGCTCCAGTTCTTTCTTGAGCATCTTCACTTGATCACGCAGGTGGGCGGCTTTTTCGAATTCCAAATTCTCGGCGGCCGTAAGCATCTCTTGCTCCAATTCTCGGATTGTTTCTGTGACGTCGTATTCGCCGCTGGCATCACGTAACAGCATGGTGGCTTTGTCTGTGGCTTCCTGTCTGTTGCCTAAGCTATTCTCCATGGCGCGAGACACACTGCGAGGCGTGATGTTGTGTTCTTCGTTATGTTTGAGTTGTTTTTCGCGGCGGTAATTTGAGATAGCCAGAAACGCCTTGATGCTTTTGGTTATCTCATCTGCATAGAGAATCACTTGACCGTTCAGGTGTCGGGCGGCACGGCCTGCAGTTTGGGTGAGTGAAGTGGTGCTGCGAAGATAGCCTTCCTTGTCTGCATCCAAAATGGCAACTAGCGAGACTTCAGGGAGATCGAGTCCTTCACGCAGAAGGTTGATCCCTACCAATACGTCAAACTCGCCCATTCGCAGGGCACGTAGAATTTCGACGCGCTCTAGGGCGTCAATTTCGCTGTGGAGATAACGGACGTTGATGCCAATTTCACGCAGATAATCAGTTAGTTCTTCGGCTGTGCGCTTGGTGAGCGTGGTTACTAGCACTCGCTCTTTTTGGTC
>WTHG01000454.1 GCA_011523245.1 Verrucomicrobiales bacterium
TCCCCGGCGGCCGCTTTCCTGCCCGCCTCCCACAACGTACGGTTGGTAAGGCAATCCCTGCTGCACATATAGGCAACCAATGCCCTTGGGCGCATGGAGCTTGTGTGCGGAGAGCGAAAGGTAGTCGACACCGAGGGCTTTGACATCGAGCTCCATTTTTCCGGGTGTTTGCACGGCATCGGTGTGAAAAGGCACGCCCTTGATGCGGCAGATAGCGGCGATCTCTTCAATTGGAAAAACCACGCCGGTCTCGTTGTTGGCCATCATCACCGAAACCATGGCGGTTTCTTCCCGGATAGCTTCATGGATCTCGTGTACATCTAGCTGTCCGGCGCGATCCACGGGAATCCAAGTCACCTCCACGCCGCGTTTCTCAAGCATCTGCCCGTACTTGATGTTGGCCGAATGCTCGACGGCGGTGGTGATCACATGGCGTTTGCCGGGCTGGGTTTGCAGGGCGCTGTTGATTGCGGCGTTATTGCTCTCAGTGCCGCAACTGGTGAAAATAATTTCGCGTGGTTCGGCATTGATGAGCGCCGCCACCTGCGCGCGAGCGTGGTCCACCGCCTCGCCCACCTCGTTGCCGAAGGAATAGGCACTGGACGGATTACCCCATTGCTCGGTGAGAAATGGCAACATCGCCTCCAGCACCTCCGGCGCAATCCGTGTGGTGGCGTTGTTGTCAAAATAGTAAATCGGACTGTCGCTCATGGACATAACCCGCACGCCGCTCGGCAGCAGGGGAACGGCGAGTTAAACAGGGTTTCCCCTTAAAAATCAAAGCTTTTTCTCGTCAATACTTCAATTCATCGCTATTCTCGAATCCTTCACCAATGAAATCGATCTTTGCATTACTGGGCGCGTGCCTTGCGTTGGGCTTCGGTGGAATCGGTTGCGGAGAGTATGCCAACTTTACGCCCGACAGTGAGCCAGTGCTCAAGGCAGGCGAAGAGGAATGCGATATGTGCCGGACGCCAAGTAGTCGGGCGACGTTTTTGAAGGCGGCATTGGCGGAGAAAAAACGGGTGGCCAGTGTGGAGCCGATAACGGCGGAGCAGGTGACGGCGGCATTGGTGGAGGAAATCATTGGGCCGGATCTCGCCCTGGAAGAGGTGCAGAGGTTCAATGAAACACGTGTGCCGGACATGCCGCGAGTGCGCACGGCCGAGGAATGGCAGGCCAAGGCCGCGGCCATTCGCAAGCAGGTGCTGGATCGCGTGGTGTTTCGCGGTGGCGCGGCGGAATGGCGAGATACCCCGCTGCGGGTTGAATGGGGCAAGACGATTGAAGATCTGCCCGGATACCGAATTAAAAAACTAAAATTTGAGGCGGTGCCGGGATGGTGGATTCCGGCGCTGCTGTACGAGCCACTGGAGTTGAAGGGGAAAGTGCCGGTGGTGCTGAATGTCAACGGACACGCGCGCACGGGCAAGGCGACGGATTACAAGCAGCTCCGCTGCATTAACCAGGCCAAGCGCGGCATGATCGCGCTGAATGTGGAATGGATCGGCATGGGGCAATTCGCCAACCGCATGGGGCATTACCAGATGGCGCAGCTGGATCTTTGCGGGGTGGCGGGTATCGCGCCGTTTTACCTGAACATGAGCAAGGGGCTCGACGTTCTGCTGGCTCATCCGAATGCCGATCCGGAACGCGTGGCAGTAGCCGGCCTGTCCGGTGGCGGTTGGCAAACGATCTTTATCAGCTCGCTGGATGAACGGGTGAAGTTGGCCAATCCGGTGGCGGGATATTCCAGCTTCAAGACGCGCGCCCGGCACGGTAAGGATTTGGGCGACTCGGAGCAGACTCCCAACGATCTCGCGGTGTACGCAGATTACACGCACCTTACGGCCATGCTTGCCGATCGCGCGGCGTTGCTGACCAATAACGCTTATGATCGCTGCTGCTTTACGGCCGGTCATGCGTTGCCCCCATTGATTGATGCGGCAGCACCGATTTTCAGCCTGCTGGATCGACGGGATTATTTGCGGACGCACATCAATCACAAACCCGGCTCGCACAACTTTGGCGTGGATAACCGCCAGCAATTGTACCGGTTCATGGGCGATGTATTTTATCCCGGGGACACCTCGTTTGATGCGCTGGAAATTCCCAGTGAAGCGGAGGTGAAAAGCTACGATAATC
>WTHG01000321.1 GCA_011523245.1 Verrucomicrobiales bacterium
TCCCATGGGAGGAGCGAAACACTGATGGACTCTTTGGACGACTACCAGATTCCTTACGGATTGATGGCCGAATTTGATACCCCGGCGGATGCGATGCACGCAGCCGAGCAGGTGCGTAATGCCGGATTCACCCGCTGGGATGTTCACACACCGTACCCGGTGCACGGAATGGATGAAGCCATGGGCTTGGGCAACTCCAAGGTCGGCTGGTTTACGTTTTGCTGCGGCCTGTCCGGATTTTTTGGCGGTATGCTTATGATCTGGTATATGAACGCTTACGACTACGGTATTCCGGTTGGCGGAAAACCGAACTTTAGTCCGTTTGCTTCCTTTCCGGTGGCGTACGAGATGACGATTCTTTTTGGGGCTTTCGGTTCGCTATTCGGAATGTTGTTCTTGAATAAACTCCCGAGGTTGCATCATCCACTTTTGAAAAATCTCAGATTCGCAGATGTCACGCACGACAAATTCTTTGTGGTGATCGAGGCGGACGACCCGAAGTACGAAGAGGAAGAAACCCGTGAGCTGTTGAAGAAAGCCGGCAGTAAGCACATTGAATTGGTGAACGAATAATGCGCTATTTTATTACAGGATTTCTGGCGGTCATTTGTCTTGTCATTTCGTTGGCAGGTTTTCAAGGATCTTTGACGCGTAATCGACCTATTGAAATTTTTCCTGATATGGATCGTCAGGCTAGGGTAAGACCTCAAGCGCCAAATCTATTCAATGAGATTCACGGAGCCAAAGATGGTATAGGTTCTAGGCTCCCGGTTACCGGTACAATTGCCCGTGGAATACCATTTGAAGATACAGCTGTTAACACTGGTAAGAAAGATGGCTCTGATGGTTGGTTGGAATTAAATCCTTTGGAGGTTAACGAAAAAACCCTTAAACGAGGTCGAGAGAGATATGATATTTATTGTACCCCTTGTCACGGCAAGGCTGGTGACGGCAATGGAATCACCTCGCAGTACAATCTTGTTGCTGCAGATTTGCACCAGATGAGATTGGTTCAAATAGAGGATGGTTATATTTTTGATGTTTTGAAGAATGGTTATAATCTTACAACGAATTCAGTTGGCATAGCATCCTACAGGATGCCAGCTTATGATTCGAAAATGAGTAATGAAGATCTTTGGCACGTTGTAAGTTATATTCGGGCACTGCAGTATAGCCAGCTGGGTAGGCTGGATGAGGTCAGCGAAGATGATCGTGCAGGACTGCAAAAAATCATTAATGCGGAGTAAAACCATCTGGATTTTAATTTAATGCCTGCCAAGAAAAAAACCAGTGCCAACAAAGCCGAACCGGCGAGTCAACCGGATAGCAAGCTTCCCGCGTGGGCGAGCAAGCTGCCGTTGATCCTGATCGTCATCGGAGCGCTTTTGGCCATTTTAGGCATTGCCACCAATGCGGTGCACTTCACCCATGCGTGGCTAGTCTCGTTCATGTTTTACCTGAGCATCTGTCTCGGAGGATTTTTCCTCGTGTTACTGCATTACCTTCTGGACACGCATTGGATTGTTCCGATCCGCAGAATTGCAGAGCATTTGTCCTGCATCCTACCGTTGCTGGTGGTGTTTTTCATTCCGATTGCGATCTGGTCTGGTGCGGAGTTTGTGACCGTTTCCGATGGTGCGGCAACGTACGGGGAAGAGCAGGCTGCGAAGGCTGAGAAAGCCGGTCAAAAGGCAGCCATAGCTAATGGCGAAAAGGTCGAGGCCGAGTTGGAAGGGCACAATGAAAAAGGCGAAAAACGTGCTTTCTATTCATGGATGCAGTCGGAGCGGGAATACAACGAGACTCATGAGACCCATGATCATGCTTGGTATGCTAAGAAGGGTTATCTCAACAGTGGCTTTTGGCATTTGCGCTGGGTTGCTTGTTTTGTACTCTGGGGTGTGTTTGCATGGTTGATCCGTAAAAATTCCGTTGAGCAGGATGCGGATGGCGCGTCCAAGTGGACCGGTTATAACAGGAAGCTTGCGGCAGGTGGCATCTTTGTGTTCGCCACGACTCTGACCATTGGTGCAGTGGACTGGATGAAGGGACTCGAGCACCAATGGTTCTCCACCATGTACGGGGTGTACTATTTTGCCGGGAGCGTCTGGGTGTCGCTGATCACCATTTATGCCATCGCCCTGATGATGAAGAAATACGGTCCGTTGAAGGACGTGGTGCAAAAGAAAACGCTGAAGGACAACGGTACACTGTTTTTTGCGTTCACAGTGTTCTACGCCTATATTCACTTTTCACAATACTTCCTAATTTGGAACGCTTCTATCCCGGAGGAAACCTTCTGGTACGTCAAGCGCGAGCAGGGTCCGTGGTGGAACGTGGGCATGCTGATCATCTTCGGTCACTTCTTCGTTCCGTTTCTCGCCTTGTTGAGGCAGGACGTGAAGACGAAACCGGAGGTGATGATCACCGTGGCGGTCTTGGCTTGGTTCCTGCACTTCTGTGATATGAGCTACAACATCATGCCGTTAATTCATGATTCCAGTGACTGGATGAGCCACATCTGGATCGACTTGGGCTGCATGGCGTTTATGGGTGGCTGTGTGTCGATGGTTTTTCTCCACTTTTTCAAAAAGAACGCGCCCTATCCGCAGAAGGATCCACGGATTGCCGAGACCATGGGCGTTTACGTGCAACTGCATTCAGAGGCCAAGGCGGCTGGTAAATAATGAGCGACGAATATTACAACCACGACAAGGAAGGCTCCAGTTTCACTGGGGTATTCCTCCTGTTGATGTTCATGTTGGGCGGATTCGTGGTGGCCCGGGTACATGAACCTGCCCAGGCGATCGGTGCCGAGATGGAGAAGGAACGCTTGGCCAAACGCGAGAAGATTGACGAAGCCAGTGCGTCCAAGCTTGCCGGTAACGTTGTGGTCAGCAAGGAAAAGGGATTTGTTAGCCTTCCAATCGACACCGCCTTGGCCAAGGTAGACAAGTTGGGCAAGGAGGAGTCCCGCAAGGAATTGGTCAAGCGAAGTATCGAGAAAGATGGCAAGTATGATCCGCCAAAGGATCCGTCCACCGTCGATGCTTCCGATCCAGCATTGATCGCCAAGGGCAAGTTACTGTTTCAGACCAAAACCTGCTTTACCTGTCATCAGGTGGATCCGGCGATACCTGCCCCGGCAGGCTTAGCTATCAAGGCCCCGGCATTCATCGGTGATTTCTGGGGCAAGGAACGTGAGGTTCACATTGGTTTTCAAGGTCCCATTCAAAAGGTGGTTCGCGATGATGCTTATTTCATTGAGTCTGTGATGAAACCTATGGCCAAGGTCGCCAAGGGTGCACTTGCCCCTATGGTTATAGCTCCAGGGCTGGTGAATGATGAGGAAGTCCTGGCCCTGATGGCTTACGTGAAGTCTCTGAGTAAATAGATGAGTAGCAAACAGAAAGAGGACGAGGCAAAAAAGGATCCGCGTGAAGCAGTGAACCTCTCCTGCCGGGGTCCGGTTTTGTTTTTGGCATTCAGCGCCATCGCTTGGCTGTTGGTTTACAGTCTGTTCACGATGTTGGCCGGTGTGAAGGTGCACGCCTCCGGGATGATGGCCGACAGTGCTTGGATGGCGTACGGCCGAATAGTGCCGGCGGCCGACTTGGCACTGCAGTTTGGTTTTCTTGTCCAGCTTGGCCTGGGAGTTTCAGCTTGGGTTTTGAGTCACCGGGGCAAAACGGTTCTCGTGGACGGAGGATACCTCTACATCGGAGGCATTATTTGGAATACCGGAGTGACGCTTGGTTTTATTGGGATCCTCTCTGGCCATGCCAGCGGTCTCGACGGTTTGGCCATGCCTGGGCACGTTATGCCGATCCTTTTCACCGGGTTTGTGCTCATCGGTGTCAGCTTGGTTCAAACAAACAACCGCCGGACTGACATGGAGATGAGCCCGGTGCAGTGGTTTATTTTTGCCGCGACACTCTGGCTGCCGTGGGTGCTGGGTGCTGGGTACCTGTTGATTCACTTTTTCGATGCCAAGGGCGTGATGGCCAACATCATCGACTGGTGGTTAATTCATAACTTCAGCAAGATTTACCTGACGTTTGTTGCGCTGGGTGTGGTGGGTCATTTTTCAATGGCATTCACTGGGCGCGAAGTCATCGGCCGGGGTTACGCCGTGTTCGCTTTTTGGGTGATGCTTCTGTTCGGTTCGATTGGTGGCATCAGCCCGGGTGCGCCGGTGCCGGCTTGGCTGCCGGCGCTGAGTACGGTGACAGCGGTGTTTTACTTTGTCGGGGCAGTGGCGATCTGGAACGTGCTCAGGCATACTCAAAAAGAGGCAACTCTGGTGGACGAAGATGACTCCGGTTCATTCACTCTGATGCGCTTGGCCTTGATTTTATTTGCCGCGATCGCAGTGGTGGATGTCTTTTTTGCCTTCCCGGGACCGGGGAGAAGCGCGGAATTCACCACATTTGTCTCGGGATTTGACAAGCTTTACCAGCTTGGTTTTGTCGGGTTGGCGCTGCTGGGGGCTCTGTACCACATCTTCCCCCGCTTGGCCGGTGTGAACTTCTGCCCACGCCTATGCAAGTTGCAGACTCTGGCTTACTTGCTTGGAGTGTTGGGAGCGACACTGCCTTCTGCGCTGGGTGGCCTGATGTCCGGCGATGCGGTGCTGGGATCCGGATTTTATTTTGCGAGTGTGGGAGACCTTCTGTTGTTGCTCGCCAGCTTTATTTTGTTTGTAAACTTCCTCGTAGCCACTGTGATGGCCATGAAAAGCTGTGAATGTCTCGCTAGACTTCTCGGTCGTGGTGAAGAAAAGGAGGCCAGAGCATGACGATTGGATTAAGTTTTCTATTGGGCCTCGTGGCCGGGTCTGTGTCCTTCTACATGCTGGGCCTGTGGTGGCCAGTGGCATTGTTGGTGGGACTGGTCGCTTGGCTGGCGTTTGGCCTTTTCGATGTGAAGATGGACAGCGCTTTCACGCTGATGGCTGGTGCGCTGCTGATTTTTTGCGTTTCACTCTCCGGTATGATCATGCGCGCTGACAGTCAGTTAAGCGGCTTGCAATATGCGGAGACGGTGCTCGAGGACGGCACACAGGCCCGCTATCCGATTCCGCTTCTGGGCAACGCCCGGTATGGGGAGGAGGTTTACCGTTCGATCGGTTGTGCCGAGTGTCACACTCAACAGGTGACCCACGATGGTGTTGAGTTTGACATCAAGGCATTGGCAACGGAGAAAAACCTTCCGGCCGTCAAAGATGCGATCGACCGGTATCACCGCGTGACTGGCAGCCCCGCTTCGGGTGGTGCAGCACACGGATTGCCGGCCGGGGAATGGGAAACCGTGGCGCATGGTGCCAATGCAGCGGATGCAGCTAAGGCGCGTGGTTTTCTTTCAGCAGCCGGGGCTTCAGTCGATGTTCAAGTGAGATTCCATGGTGAGGATCTTGAGAAGGATGAATTCATTAACCCAGACGGTCGAGGCTGGGGCAAGCGTCGCTCCGTGGCCCGCGACTATCTTTTCGCTGAAAAACCGATGTTGGGTTCCGTTCGTATCGGGCCGGACTTGGCCAATGTTGGCACACGTCACTCCCGCGCGACGCTGCTGCGAATCCTGCTGAACCCGCAACTGATCCGTAAGGGCAGTAAGATGCCGCAACACCGGTTCCTGTTTGAGGAAGTCGATGAGGGTGAAGCGAACACGATCACTGTTCTTAAGGGGGAAAAGAATATCTACTATAAGCCGACTAAGGACGCGGATGCGTTGGTGGATTATTTATTGAGCCTCAAGGGGGCACAGTATCCGCTGGAGGAGGCGCCCGTGTATCAACCATTTACCTCATCACTGCCAGTGCCGGCGGCTCCGGCTGAAGAGGAAGCTGATGGAAAAGAAGGTGGGGAAGCATCGGCTGAGTCCGCAAACTAACCCAGAACTTTTAGCGACATGGCGGTAAATAAGAAGAAAGCAATCGAAGACACCGGCGCTAGTATCGCAGGACCAAAGCCTTGGGTGTATGTCTTGTTATTGCTATTGGTTTATTGGGGCATCAATTATCTTGATGGCCACAGTGGTGGATTTAACGCCAAAGTTTATGCGCCACATAAGAATGCAATTGCTGTAGCAAATCTTAGAGTTGTTAAATCACCTGATGAGTTAGCTTATGAAAAAGGTCAATCTATCTATTCCCGATGCGCGGCCTGTCACCAAGGTAATGGACTGGGTAATAAAAATTTGAATTTTCCTCCTCTAGCAGGTTCGGAATGGGTTTTGAATGAATCTCCTAATTGGGTTATTGCTATAGTACTAAAGGGGCTAATGGGACCTATTGAGGTTAAGGGCGAAACTTACAACAACGTCATGGCTGCGCAGGGCGGTGGTCTTTCCGACGAAGATCTAGCTAATGTCATTACCTATATCAGAAGAAATGCTGATTGGGGTAACGATCCAAATTTGCCGCTTGTTACCTCTGACCAGGTAAAATCTGTAAGAGAGGAAATTGATGCGAGGACATCTATGTTTACAGTTGAGGACCTTCTTAAGTTGTATCCAAAGAACTAATTTAAATTGCAGATTCCTTTGGCGCCTTTTAAAGGCGCCTTTTTTTATTTACTAAATACGACTTGGTTCTGCTGGGGGAATCCGTTTGAATCCCGCCTTACGATTTATGCGTTATCTGGCAGTCGATCTAGGTGCCGAGAGTGGCCGGGTGATGCTTGGCACGCTTGAAGATGGCCGCATCTCACTCGAGGAACTTTCCCGTTTCAGCAACACCCCGATCCGCGATGGCGATGCGATGTACTGGAACATCCCGGCGTTGCTGGATGGTATCCGTGAGGGTCTGGCCCGGGCGGGTGCGCTTGGCCAGGCGATCACCAGCGTGAGTGCCGATGCGTGGGGTGTGGATTATGTGCTTCTAGACGAGGCCGGTGAAATCATGGAGCCGGTCTTCCACTACCGCCACCCTCGCACTGCCGAGGGTGAAAAGAGGGTGCTCGCCAAAGTGGACTGGCCGACGTTGTTCGACGAGAGCGGCGTGCAGTACATGCTGCTCAACACCAGCATCCAGCTTGGCTCGGAGGAACCGGATCGCCTGGCCAGGGCCCGCACGGTGTTGACCGTTGCCGATGCGTTCAATTACCTGCTTAGCGGGGTTGGAAAAATTGAGGTGTCCATGGCCAGCACCACCCAGCTTTACAACCCGCGCTTGGCCAAGTGGAGCGAACGCCTGATTGGTGCGCTCGATTTTCCCCGCTCGATTTTCCCCGAGGTGGCCCAGCCGGCGACCACGCTTGGCCCGCTCAAGCCGTCGTTGGCGGAGGAGAGCGGCTTGGCCAACGTCAACGTGGTGGCTTCACTTTCGCATGACACCGCCTGTGCCGTGGCGGCGTGTCCCACTGAGAGCGATCGGTGGGCGTACATCAGTTCCGGCACATGGTCGCTCATGGGATTGGAACTTTCGGAGCCTATCGTCACCGATGCTTGTCGCGAGTTGAATTTTACCAACGAGATCGGCTACGGCGGCTCCATTCGTTTGCTCAAGAACATCATCGGCCTTTGGTTGGTGCAGGAATGTCGACGCGCCTGGGCGGCCGGGGGCAACGAATACAGCTATGCTGACCTGGCCGATTTGGCCGCATCGGCCGAACCGCATCGCTCGGTATTGAATCCGTCAGACCCGCGATTTCTAGCACCGGACAACATGCCTCAGCGCATCGCGGAAACCTGCCGCGAGACCGGGCAGCCAGTACCGGAATCGCCCGGGGCAATTCTTCGCTGCGCCCTCGAGAGCCTCGCATTGCTCTATGCGCGCGCGCTACGCGAGGCGGAAAAACTCGTCGGCTGGCGGGTGGAAAAAATGCACATCGTCGGCGGCGGCAGCCGCAACGCGCTGCTCAATCAACTCACCGCAGACGCGGCCAATATCGAGGTCGTTGCGGGGCCGACCGAGGCGACCGCATCCGGCAACGTCCTTGTTCAGTCGATCGCCGCCAGAGAGGTGACAGGTCTCGCCGAGGCCCGGCAGATTGTGCGGAACTCATTCGACGCCGAATCGTTCAAGCCGAATCCCTCACCGGAACTGGAGTCCATTCGGGCTCGCTTCGACCAACTCTGCGGCAACGCCCCGCTCTGACCCGGCATGGAGGAGACGCTTCAGCAATTACTCACCGAACATGGTGCCGAATGGGGGACGGTCGCCGGTGAACGAGTGGCGTTACACTACGGCGATATTCAGGTCGAGCATGGTTACCTCACCGAATCCGTTGCGTTGATCGACCTCACCGCCCGAGGCTGCCTCGCCGTCCTGGGAGACGATCGGGTGAAGTTCATCAACGGGCAGGTGACCAACGAGGTGGCCGGGCTGCGCCCGGGGCAGGGCTGCTACGCCG
>WTHG01000470.1 GCA_011523245.1 Verrucomicrobiales bacterium
GTGTAAGCCATCGCCTAAACCGCACACGCCTCCGATCCCGCGTGGCCCTTTGCATGGATACCACCAAGAAAACTTTGGCTGTGATCGTTGACGGCAAACTCGTGGGAACATTCCGGGATAACTCCGGCCGCGACATGGATGCGCTTGGCAAAGGTTTTGCGTTTCATTCACGTTCATCTATCCCCGCCCGCGTCAGCAATGTACGCATCACCAAATGGGATGGCAGCCTACCCAGCGGCGGTGTTGCCTCTAGTGTCGCCTTAAAACAGGACTATGTGAAATTCAATAACGACGATTCCTTCAGCGGCAACCTCGTCGGCATTTCGGAGGGCACATTGAAATTCAAAACGGAATTTGCCGAGTTGCCCATCCCCTTAAAAACCGTAAGTCAGTTGCATTTCGCCAAAGAACGCCTAAAGAATCCCGCCATCAGCGCCAAAGCCATCCGAGCCACTCTGGTGGATGATATTAAAGTCACCGGCACCATCAAGGCATGGAAAGATGGTGAAGTGACTTTGGCTAGCCCGGTTTTCGGAGAAGCCACTTTTAAGGCAGACGCCTTTAAAATTATCGAATTCAATCTAGGCAAACCCCGTAATTCAGCTTCCATTAACACAAAACCCCAAAACAGCGTTATCGATCGCGCCCATGCAATTCGAGCTGCTCAAGGAGGCGCGGCCGAAGCGGTACGTGACCTAGGAATAAAAGTGCAACCCGGCATCCGGTTAAATATCAAACGCCGATGATTACATGAGATCGTTGGCCATTATCCTGCTAACCGTGCTTAGCCTTCGCGCCGAGCAGGACGGCGGGTTCCTTACGGATGATGATTTCGACAACCTTTCTCGCAGTGATCAACTCACCCTCCTGCCACAAGCCCCATTCGCCGCATTAGTACGCGGTGAATTTATGCGAGGCGAATTCCTGGGGCTCACCGGGAAAGGGGTTCATTGGAAACACGCTGGGATAATCGAATCCTTCCATCTCAAGACAGGAAACATTCGATTTCTCGAGCTGAACCCTACCCTCCAACTTCCGCCAGCTAATTTTGAAGTCCGTCTCCTAAGCGGCGAACGCCTTAAAGGCAGTCTAATTTCACTAGACGATTCAACTATCCAACTCGAAAACCCATTTTGCGGCAAGGTTTCCATCAAGCTTGCAAATCTGGATCAAATCATCTCCCACGGCGCAACAGGCCCCGCCTTGATTGACAGCATTGGTACCAAAGAGGATTGGACTTACCTCAAACCACCCGCCAAGCCCGAAGACGGAATTCTGCAACGCTTGATCGATCAAAACCTTGCACGCTGGGTAGTGCATGAAGGCGAACTCCGTTGTGACGGCCTCAATGGGGTAGCCGTTGCCCGTAAAGTTCCCCACAACCCTTCGTCCATCGAAATCCAACTCACCATCACTAGCCCCGATGACCCGCCCGAATTGAGCATCCATTTATTCGCCGACCAACTCGAGGACTGGCGTTCAGGAAATAACTTGAGCCTGCTTTTCAAAAAAGGAACCGTCGCCCCCAAGGTGCAACAAAAAGAAATAAGAGGCCGCATGGGGCGCCCCGTCCCAATTAAAATTGCTGCCAATGGCCGCTACCAAATAGTTATTCGCGCAGACCGCACCGAGTCCACTATCAAGTTAGAACTGAATGGCGATCCTTTCGCTGAATGGAAATCGGATGTTCCACTCGAAGGGAATGGACAGGGAATCATTCTGGTTTCCCGCGATAAAAAAGAAGTGCGGATTTCCGATTTCAAGGTGTTCAAGGCAAACGCTCGGCTGACCGATGAATACAGTGAAAATGAAGCGCGCCCCACAAACGGAGCCACCATCACCTTAATTAACGGGGATCATGTATCCGGCAAACTACTCGGCTTCCGGGACGGTCACTTCCATTGCCAGACAGATTTTGCTGAAATCCCCCTCAAGCCTGCGCTGATCTCAAAGATCCTTTTCCCCAAGCAACCCAACCCCGATAAGTTAACGGCAAAAAACCAGGTCAGTTTGTTATTCCAAAACCGAGATCTCCTGACCGCCACATTTATCGACCTGTCAGCCAGTGGCGTCAAAATCGAACACCCACTTTTTGGGCCCAAAGAACTGCCAGTCGAATCAATTCGGGTTATCGATT
>WTHG01000039.1 GCA_011523245.1 Verrucomicrobiales bacterium
GTCTGGAACGACTAATCAATCTCACTCCCCAATGGGAGGTGGCCCAACAAGCCTATCAGTCGCTTCAGCAAAAAACCAGACTCACCACTTCCTCCCTCGATTGGCCGGCTCTTCCAGAGCTCCCCGAAGAACCTCGTTTGAGCGTTAGCATGATCGTGAAAAACGAGGAGCAATTCCTTGATCAATGCCTAGCCGCTCTTGATGGTGTGGCACATCAGATCGTGGTGGTAGATACAGGGTCCACCGATCAAACGGTGAAAATTGCCAAGGACCACGGAGCCGAGGTGCATCATTTCGATTGGTGTGATGATTTCGCTGCCGCCCGTAACTTTGCGCTCGAACATGCCCGAGGAGATTGGGTGCTGGTATTGGATGCGGACGAGGTGCTTACTGCCGAGGGGCTGAATGGACTCCGGCAGGATATGGCCACGCCCAACCTCATGGGCTGCCGTATTCAGTGCGTACATCTCGAACCAAGCCCCAATGGCGACTATCAGCCCATGGCCGATGCCTGGCATTACATTCCCCGTCTTGTACGCAACGCGCCGGGCCTCCATTTTGTAGGCATTATTCACGAACAAATCTTTTCCGCGACCGAGGTCCGGGCGAAGGATTGGCAGATGGAAACGGGTTTTGGAAAAACCGTATTGAATCACTACGGATATGCCCAAGAAATCAAATCCAGCCGCAATAAGATTGAACGGAATATCACGCTGTTGGAACGCGCCTTGGAAGATTCGCCTCAGGAACCCACGTTGCTCATGAGCTATGCCTTGGATCTCTACAATCGTGGTGATGTGGAAAAGGCTTTGGAAATCAACCGACAGGCGTTCCAAATTGTCTCTGAATATCCGCCCAACGGCATTTCACCTGAGGTACGGGAACGATTGCTCAGCGTCTTTTCCAACCTGCTATTGCAATCTGAAATGCACGAGGAACTCATCGAAGTTGCCGAAAGTCCGTTGGCTAAAGATTGCGGTCCCACCAGTTCCATCTTGTTCATGTATGCTCTAGCTCTCTTCAAGAGAGGTCGAGTGGAAGACGCTATTAATCCCCTGCGCGAGTGCATTGCCAAGCAGGACGAACAAACATATTGTGCACCGTTCCCAGGCTCCACTGGTGCAGCCCCGCATCATTTATTGGCGGATTGTTTAGCCAAACAAAGCCAGCCCGAAGAGGCACTGGAACATTACCGGGCCGCATTGGATTTGAACCCGGAACATGCGGGCATTCGCCACGATTTTGCTCGGCTGCTCACGCAGGAGGATCAGCCAGAGGCAGCCATTGAATTGCTGCACGAAGCAATCCAATTGGGAACGATGAATATATCGCTTTGGTCTCTGGGAAGCCAGATTGTCAACGGGCACTTGACCGATGCTGATATCGCCCTGCGCTGGACCGATTGTGCCATACAGGAAGACCTCACGCATCCAGAAATCCGCAAGCAACGCGGGGTTGCCCTGCTCTCAGCCGGACAATTTTCTGAAGCGCTGCCGTATTTCACCGACGCCACACAACCACATCACCCTTTGAATGAAGCAGGGCAAATAATGTGCAATGTGATGACCGGCAAACCGGGAACGCTATCCAACCCAGCCAATGAAGAAACCGTGAGCACCGCATTCGTTAACTGGTATCGCCGACTGCTTGAGCGCGGCCAGGATCAAGCCGCGAGTGAGATGCAAAGACGGCTGGATAAACTGGCGGTCACCCTCCCCACCGCCGTTTCCATCCTGCGCGAGGCTTTTGCTGAAGCGGACTAAACGCCAGCTTTTACTTGGAAATCAATTTACTGGTACCGCTACCGGTGTTGCGATTGGGGCCGTCTATGACTTCAAAGGTCCAGCTGCGTTCACCGGGTTGTTTGACAAACTCCCGAATCTCAATCACGCCCGGAGGATGGATCGATTTCCAATGAATGGATTTAGCCAACGGATTCCATTGACCCACGAAATGGTGCACAGGTCCGTCTTCAAAGAAGTACGCATAGCGGTAATGCTTCTCCACCTCATCCCAAGTTTTTACCCATAAAAAATATTCAGGCCTATTTTCGGTATATACCACGCCTTCGTTGATGAGGCATCGGCCACTGCGCGTCCAGCGCAGGCGGCTTTGGCCTTTGAGTTTCACATC
>WTHG01000041.1 GCA_011523245.1 Verrucomicrobiales bacterium
TTGCATGATGAGTTGATTGTTTTTCATGCGCCCCACCATATCGAGATTGATATAGGAGGTGACCTGTTTGAACGGGATTAACGGATTTTTCGCGTATTGAGCGGACCCAAGCAATCCCAATTCCTCACCGGTCCACCAGCAAAAGATCACGCCGCGTTTAAACTTCTCTGGATTTTGCTTTCGAGCTTCAGCCATCCAAGCAGCTATTTCGAGTAAAGTCACCGTACCGGAAGTATTGTCATCCGCTCCATTATGAATTCGGCCCGGATCTCCGCCTTTGGGCTGAAGCGAACCGTCATTGTAGCCAAGGTGATCGTAATGAGCACCAATCATCACATACTCCGGATTATCGGTAGGCACTCCGGGCGGCAGCACGGCAATCACGTTATTGTCCTCCCGACGCACCTGCTTCACGGCGGTGGTAACCCGCAATTTCACACCGGGCAAATCAAAGCTGAACGGCTTGTGCGGGTTCTCTTTATCCAACTCCGCCTGCACTTTGGCGATGTCCCCCTTGCCGGCTGTAGACAACAATGCATTGGCCAACTTGTGCGTACCCGACAGCGCCACCACGCTCATACTAGCGGCTCCTCGATCAAGATTTACTGGGATTAGTTTATTGGCATTGTTGGACTTTGGGCCCGCCACGATAATTACCCCCTTGGCACCCTGCGTACCGGCCACCTTGGCCTTGTACTGGAGCGCCGCACTGCGCATGAGTTTTTGGCGACGCTCCTCGGAGACATCTTCCGGCACGTAACGCAGCAGCAGCACGATTTTATTGGTGCAATTCAGCCCGGCATAGGAATCGTAGCCTTCACCGGGTTTCCCTGCGACCGCCAGCCCGTACCCACCAAAAACCACACCGGCCTCCACGGTATTATTGACCGTAAACGATAGTGGGTTGAAATCTTTTCCGACGGCCAATGTTCTTTCTTTTCCATCGTCGCCGATGATCACCAGCTTGTTCTTTTCCTGTTCCACCTCAACACCAAATTTAAACGACATCGGATTCAAAAAAGTTCCATCCTTATCAGCCGGTTTCAGCCCCAAAGCTTTCACTTGCGAGACAATATAATCGGCCGCCTTGCGGATTCCCGGGGAACTGGTCAGGCGTCCTTCAAACTCGTCAGACGCCAGAATCCCCACCTGCGACCTGAAATCCGCCTGGGTGATTTCGTGACTCAGTTTGGTTTGATCCAATTTCTTTTGCGCCGGAGGCAAGTTAGGCTGGGGAACATCGATTTTTTTTGACTTACCCAAAGCCTCCAATGCAGCCTGATGATTCCAACGCCCGATGTAGAGTTGAGATTTACCACTCTCCGTCCGGTTGGAAGTCCACATCAACTGTTTACCATCCGGCGAAAATACCGGCAACCCGTCAAAACCATCGGTAAAAGTAGCCCGCACAGGTTCTCGCGTGCCTTGAGTGTCCACGAGGTATATTTCGAAATTTGAGAACCCCAACTTGTTTGAAGCAAAGGCGACATACTCGCCGCTCGGATGATAATACGGCGCCCAGGACACGGCCTTGAAATCTGTCAGGCGCCGCATGTCTCCGCCATCCAGATTCATGGTGTACACTTCGGCAATGTCACCCTTCTCCGAAAAGTGTCGCCAGATGATCCGCTTGCCGTCCGGCGAGAAAAAGGGGCCACCATCATAACCCGGCATAAAGGTCAGTCGCTTTTGGTCGGTGCCATCGGCGTTCATGATGTAAATCTCCCCGAAATACGCGATATCGTATTTCAACTTCACCTTCTCCTTGTCCGTGAAATCCTCTCGTTCGTATGCATCGCGGATAGAGCAAAAAACAATTTTACTACCATCGGGCGAATACGCGCCCTCCGCATCGTACCCCAGCGCATTGGTGAGACGCTTAAGCTTTTTACCCCCGGGGGCCGCACTGAAAATATCCATGCGCTCATCGTAATCCCACGAGTAACGACGTGTCTTACCGGAAGCTCGAAAGTCCAGCTCGGCCTTCTGTTTTTTCACGGCCTCCGGATCCACATGAGTACTGGCAAACAACATCTCATCACTACCCGGCCGAAAAAAAGCGCACGTGGTCTTGCCCGTCCCCGGCGATACTCGCGTTACATCGCCGGATTCCAGGCTCATGGTGTAGATCTGATAAAACGGATTCCCCTTCTCCCGTTCGCTCTGGAAAATGATGTTTTTGCCGTCGGCTGAAAAATAGCCTTCCCCGCTACGTTGCCCCTCCAACGTCAATTGACGCACGCGGGACAAAAATTGATCCTCGCCTTTGCCATCCTCCGCAGTGGCAACTTTGAAAAAACCCAGACCCAACAGGCCTGCCAGAATGATGTGTGATTTCATGCTTTTAAAATGTGGCGTTCGATTACTTTTTGATCTTCGATATCTTGCCATACATGTGCCCGCCCACTTTACCGTGTTTCCAAGTACCGGCATATTTTCCGTCATCAATCACGATGTGAGCACTGAATGTCCCGAGCAACGGGATCTTGAGATTATCCATTTCGATCACAGGCGTCTTGCCGGCCCATTTGATCGGCACAGGCACCGGCAAGGTCACGTCCTTTTTGCCGTACTTGATGCGTGCAGTAAAAACCCAAAGGCCCCCCTCACCTGCCTTCTTGACCTTCAAGATCGTGTATTCCTCCTCAGCCGGTTGGCCAGGGCGCCCATCGATGGTGAACACTCCCGTAAATACCGTGCCGGTCAACTGCGCCTCCAACTGCGCGTCTCGATCGTTTTCATCCGCCTGCAGGATGCCAGCGAGCATCACACAGGCCACCATGGCGGCCATAAATTTCATGGCGCCATCATCCGCACCCTGAGGCAAGGCGCAAGCCGAATCATTGTCACTTGGCAGCCCCGTTTTGAGGCGATAGATTTCTTCCATGACCCGATACGTCATTCTGCCCCTTTTCGCCTTCTGGATGATGCCACTATTCGCCGAAGAACAATGGCCCCGATTCCGCGGCCCACAGGGCCATGGCGTCAGCGCGACCAAACTGCCCGTCCAATGGACCGATGCCCATTTCAAATGGAAAACCCCACTCCCAGCGACCGGCCACGGATCTCCTGTCGTTTGGGGCGAACAAGTGTTTCTTCTCTGTGCCGATGAAAAAACCGGCACCCGCAGTGCTGTCGCAATTCATGCCCATACCGGAAAGACGGTCTGGACAATTAATTACGAAGCGGAACATCACCGGCACCACAAGGAAAATAGCTTTGCCTCCAGCACTCCAGCGGCCGACGCGGATCGTGTGTATTTTGCCTGGGGCACCCCAAAGAGCCTCAAGCTTACCGCTGTTTCTCATGCCGGCAAACAACTATGGCAAAGTGACCTCGGCCCCGTCAAAGGCGGCCATGGCTTTGGTGCATCTCCCATTGTTTACGGCGACCTGATCGTGTTGAATAATGATCAGGACGGCGAAAGCTCGCTCATTGCAGTCCATAAAGCCACCGGCAAAATCGCCTGGCAAACCCCACGCAAGAGCAAGCGCCTCACATACAGCACGCCCATCCCTTACAAGGCACCCGGCCGGGATGAGGAACTGATTTTCACCAACTGGACCCACGGCATTACCGGCGTAGACCCCCAAACCGGCAAAGTGAAATGGGAAAATATCGTATTCAATCTTAGTTCTCCTGAACGGGCTATCGGCTCCCCAATCGTAGCAGGCGATCTTGTCATTGGCACTTGCGGTTTTGTCACCAAGCTAAAACACATTGTTGCCCTTCGCCCCAAAGGAAATCAAATGGAGGAAGTCTGGCGTATTGAGAAAAGCGTCCCACACATTCCCACGCCTCTGTTGCTCGGCGAAAATCTTTTCCTCTGGAACGACCAAGGCATCGTAACCTGCGTGGAAGCCGACACCGGCAAAATTCACTGGAGCGAACGCGCTGTACGGAGCGGCCGTTTCTTTGGTAGCCCAGTAGCCGCGGGGGGAAATATTTACTGCATCGATTCCAACGGCAAAACCATCGTGATGCGAGGAGACGGGAAATTTGAAATTTTAGCCGTCAATGATCTCGATGAACGCTGCAACTCCACTCCCGCCATCGCGCATAACCGCATGTACATTCGTACTTACGGCCACTTGATCGCAGTAGGCCAATAAACCAGCCCCCTTTATCCCATGAATCGCCGACAATTTATCGCCACTACGGCCACTGGAACCGCAGGGTACGCACTGTGCGCCAAGCCGATAGCCACAACCAATTCCCTGACACTGGGTTTCAGCCTGTATGGCATGAAAACCTTGAAGACGAACGAGGCCCTGCGTCACCTCTCCTCAATCGGTTATGATTCAGTAGAATTCTGCCTAAATGACGGGTGGGACGCCGCTCCAAAAAACCTAACCGCAAAACGCCGCAAAGCACTCAGGGCGTTATTGGAAGAATTCGACCTCAAACTGACCGCTCTGATGATCAACATCAACCTGCACGGCGATCAGAAAGCCAATCAAGCCAAAATCAAAGAAGCCGCTGAGATCGGCCACGCACTGTCCCCCAAAGCTCCACCGATTATTGAAACCGTGGGCGGCGGCGGCAATTGGGAAGCGGTGAAGAATCAATTCCGCGACAATCTCGGCCACTGGGCGGATACCGCCAAGGCGTCGAAAACTATCGTCTGCCTCAAACCCCATCGTGGCGGCGCTGTCAATCGCCCCAAAGACGCCGTCTGGCTCGCTCAACAAATAAACAGCCCGTGTCTCAAACTGGCCTACGATTACAGCCACTTCGCTCATCGCGACATTTCACTGGATGATAGCCTCAAGCAGATGATTCCTCACACGCGATTCATCCATGTGAAGGACACGATTATCAAAGATGGCCGGCCGCGCTTTGTGATACCCGGTGCCAGCGGCCAGATTGATTACCGTAAACTTGTCAGCAAAGCCTTTGAGCTGGGCTACCGTGGCGATATCAACGCCGAAATCAGCGGTCAAGTTTGGAGCCAAAAAGGCTATGATCCCATTGCCTCCGCTAAGGCCTGCTACCGAAACCTCTCGCCGGCCTTTACTCAGGAATAAAAAAAGGCTCCAGCAAAAATGCTGAAGCCAAATTCATGGTGGAGCCGAGGAGAGTCGAACTCCTGACCCCCACAATGCCATTGTGGTGCTCTACCAACTGAGCTACGACCCCACGAGGGCGCGCAGTATGCTGAGGAAGCTCTCCGCCGTCAACCCCCCTTTCACAGGGTGAAACAGGCCTATTCCAAGCCGAGCGTCTGTCTACCTGCCTCGGAGATCATACTTTGATGCCAGGGCGGATCCCAGACGATTTCGACATCGGCCTGCGACACCCCGCCCAGCGCGAGAATTTTATTTTGTGCATCCGCCGCAATGCTAGGGCCCATGCCGCAGCCCTGTGCGGTGAGCGTCATTTGCACGCGCACTTTGACTTCACCCTCATCAGGCAACACCGATGTGTCATACACCAGCCCCAGATCCACAATGTTCACGGGAATCTCGGGGTCATACACATTTTTCAACGCCTCATGTACCCGCTCTGCAGTTACTTCACCACCGGAAACGGCAACCGTTTCTTCAATCTCTTTTCCGAGTGCATCCGCATCAGACGGGTTCACCCGATATAATCCGGCTCCGGCTCGCACCGTATAGGTGCCTCCAAGGCTATGGGTAATATCTACCGACGTTCCGGCGGCCAAGGTCACGTGATCCCCGCCGGGAATCACGGTCACTTCACAATCTCGCGTGAGTTCTACTGTTTCCATTAGGCAATAATATCGTCGACCACGTGACCATGCACATCGGTGAGCCGAAAATCACGTCCCGCATGGCGGAAGGTTAGTTTTTCATGATCGAATCCCATCAGATGCAACAACGTCGCGTGCAGGTCATGCACATGCATCGGGTTATCCTCGGCCTTAAATCCAAATTCATCCGTAGCACCGTACGCCATTCCTCCACGCACACCACCGCCAGCCAACCACATGGAAAAGCCGTGATGATTATGATCTCGCCCATTGACCTTGCCGGCATTGGAGCCCGCTTTAGGCAACTCCACCACGGGAGTGCGACCGAATTCTCCGCCCCACATCACAATGGTGTCCTCAAGGAGCCCACGCTCTTTGAGATCCGTTAACAAGGCCCCAATCGCTTGATCGCATTCCTTGGCCAATTGGCGATGGCGAATCTCCAAATCATCATGATTATCCCAAGGCTGTGAATCACCGTGCCACACTTGCACATAACGTACCCCGCGCTCAACCAATCGGCGGGCGATCAAAATCTGCCGGGCCTGCGTGGTTTTACCGTAGCGCTCACGCACATGCGCCGGTTCCCGTGAAATATCAAAGGCATCGGTCGCCTCCATCTGCATGCGGTAGGCTAATTCAAAGGAATGAATTCGCGCCTCCAGTTGCGATTCATTTTGGCGCGCCTTGGCATGGCGCTCATTGATTCGCCGCAGTAAATCCAACTGACGTCTTTGTTGTTCCAGCGATAGACGTGGATTACGGATGTGCGCGATCAAGTCCTCGACCTTGGTCTTGCGAGTGTCCACGTACGTGCCCTGGAATGACCCAGGCAGGAATCCGCACTGCCAGTTTTGTGATTCCTGAATCGGATAGCCGGGACACATGGCAATGAAGCCGGGAAGGTTTTGATTCTCCGTGCCCAATCCGTAGGTCAACCACGATCCCATACTTGGCCTCACCTGTAACGATTCGCCACAGTTCATCAGCATCAACGACGGTTCATGGTTCGGCACATCCGCCCGCATTGATCGCAGTACACAAATTTCATCAGCGTGCTTGGCGGTGTATGGAAAAATCTCACTAACGGGCAAACCACTTTGACCATGTTGCGCGAACTTAAATGGACTAGGCAAGGCTGCGCCGGTTTTGCGTTCGGTCGGCAGATTGCGCATGGGCAACATCTTACCGGCGTACCGTGCCAGTTCCGGCTTGGGATCAAAGGTATCCACATGAGAGGGCCCGCCATTCATGAATAGATGAATGATGCGTTTGGCCCGCGGACGAAAATGTGGGGGCCGCGGTGACAGCGGATTACCTGCCGTTGCCCGGGCCATGGCACCCAGTCCCAACGCGCCCATCCCCATCCCCGAGCGCATGAGAAAATCACGCCGAGTGTACTCGAGATGTTTCAATGAAGGCTCGTGATGCGCCACGCACCCAGTATCGGGTATCGGGCACCAAAGTCGACCCTCAATGGCCAACAAAATAGCTGAGATTTTCCAACTCGATAGCCAGATTCACGTTGTTGACTGTAACCTCGTCGGGCACCTGCAACACCGATGGAGCGAAATTCATAATCCCCGTCACACCGGCCTCCACCAGTTCATTGGTTACCTCCTGTGCCTCCTCGGGCGGCACGCAGAGAATCGCCATGCGCACGTGGTTTTGCGTTACAAACTGACGCATTTCTGTCATGGGATAGATCGGCTGTGTAACACGTTTATCCTTAATCTGCAGGGTCCGCACATCAAACGCGGCGACAATACCAAACCCCTCTTTAGCAAATCCGCGATACGAAAGTAACGCCCGACCAAGATTACCCACGCCCACGAGAACAACCGGTTGTAGGTGATTTGTGCCAAGCAGGTCTGAAATCATTTTGATCAACTGCTCTACATCGTAGCCCAACCCTCGCGTGCCGAATTGACCGAAATAAGTTAAGTCTTTGCGCAATTGCGGTGATTTTACGCCCGCTGCTCCAGCCAGCGCCTCGCTGGAAACAGTCTTAATTCCGTTCTCCAACAACCGCTGCAGACAGCGTGAATAGATCGAGAGTCGATACACCGTCTTACGCGGGATATCGGCTTTCTCAATTTTTCCGCTTTGTTTCGCTGCCATCAGTAGTCTTAACCAGAAGAGGTTAAGTCTCTGCCTCACTACACAATGGGTCAAGATTTAAGGATTGCAGCAGCCTTACCGTCCAATGAAACTGAGCGCATGCGTTTTTGCCTCGTCATCATCATTTCCGCTCTAACTACCCAAGCGGCACACTGGAATCAATTTAGAGGCCCCGAAGGCACCGGCCACGTTCAGGCGAATCTTCCACTGTCTTGGAGTGAAACCGAGCATGTTACATGGAAAACTGCCATCCCGGGCCGTGGCTGGTCGTCGCCAGTACTCTGGGAAAACCAAATCTGGCTCACCACCGCCACTCCCGACGGCAAACAACTCAGCGTCCTGTGTCTGGACGCCGTGAACGGCAAGATCCTTCACCAACAAAAGCTCTTCGATGTAGTTGACCCACAATTCGCTCACAAGTTTAACAGCTACGCGTCGCCCACACCGGTTGTTGAAGCCGGGCGCGCCTATGTTTCCTGGGGATCACCGGGAACAGCCTGCAT
>WTHG01000542.1 GCA_011523245.1 Verrucomicrobiales bacterium
GGTTTCCGGTCAATGGGATTTTCAAATGGTCTATTGGCTTGGCCCAATATTGGGCGGCGCTTTGGCGGGAGTGATTTGCGGGCGATTCCTGTTTCCTGACGATGCTGAAGCAGTGGCCTGATTATTGTCTCTGCCCATGAACAAACCGGTGGTGGTCGCCGCAGGGTTGCTGTTTCGTGATGGCAAACTCCTGATCACCCAACGCCCGGCCGGCGGCCATTTGGCTGGCTTGTGGGAATTTCCCGGCGGCAAATGCGAGCCCGGCGAAACCCTTCCCGAATGCCTCCAGCGAGAACTGCATGAGGAACTCGGCGTAGTCGTGAATGTGCGCGAGTGCGTGGAAACGCTGGAACATGCTTATCCTGAGAAGACCGTGCAGCTCTCTTTTTATCAATGCGCTCTGGTGATGGGCGAACCCGAGGGCCGCGAAGGGCAATCCATAGCTTGGGTGGGGCCGGATGAATTAGGGGATTATCAATTCCCAGAAGCGGATGCTCAACTGCTCGAAAAGCTGAGAGCCAATCCGGATTGGTGGGAAAAATAAAATGGTCGGCTCGGGGCGATTCGAACGCCCGACCTCCTCGTCCCGAACGAGGCGCGCTAACCAGGCTGCGCTACGAGCCGACAACGGGCCGGAATGAAACCAGAATAGATCCTAATTGCAACGCTGTTTTTCTGGTATTGCCTATCTCATTGACTTTTGCCACGTGGCACGTAGGTTGAATGTATTAAATGACCCGATGGGTAACCATTCTGTTGTTGGGCTGGATGACTCTGGGGGCTTTGGAAACAAAGGCCTCCATGGCCATTGGGTCGCAGCGGTTTAATTTGCGCTGGAACGGAGTGAATCGGGGGTTGCCGCTGCCTTTTGCCGGCCGATCCAATCCTCTAATCCCGGTTGGCCCTTGGATGCCAACTAACAGCATTACCTTTACCACCAATCGGGTGATGTTGCCTGATACCCTGAATGTTTTATTTTTGGGGAACAATATTGTGAAGGCCAATAACATGGCCTCCGTGCTTACCTTGATGAGTCAGGCGGGGAAGCTCAAAATCAGGGCCAAGACTTATGCGCCGGGCGGCTATACTTTGTTCAATCATTCGGTGGATATTCATAGTGTCACCAATATTAGCACTTCCTTTCCGGATTTCCGAAACTTCACTAACCGCATTCCGCAGCATGTGATTGTCTTGCAGGAACACACACGCGCGCCGGTCTATACACCGGCGGTGATGCAGGCTTCTGCACAACGGTTGAATGCCAGGGCGCAGGCGGCTAAATCGCAGGTCGCTTTTCTGTTGCCGCATGCCATGGGGGATGGATTTTATTCCACGGCGGAAATGTATCGGCAGGCTGAACGAACTGTTTATGGAGTGGCGGCACAGCTGAATGCGCCGGTGGTGCCGGCGGGGTTGGCTTGGCAATTGGTGGAAGCGCGGCATCCGGATATTCGATTGCGTGATCGCACGGGTTTCCTGCCGTCCCAACACGGTACCTATCTGAATGCCTGCATGATGTACTGCGCGCTCACGTGGCAGTCGCCTTTGGGATTATCCAATGGCGGCTTATTTCAAGTGCGGGAGCGCGAAGCCAAGATTCTGCAGAGGACGGCTTGGGAGGTGTTTGTCGCGCGGCGCGGCGCAATTCCGTTTTAGACGTTCGAACTGTCTGCGCGCCGGAGGTCGGCGACGCATTCGACGTGCTGGGTTTGGGGGAACATATCCAGCGGGGTGACGCTCTTCAAAGTATAACCATTTTCACACAGCCATTTGAGATCACGCGCAAGTGTGGCCGGGTGGCAGCTGACGTAGATGACCTGACGCGGGCTGGCCTTGACCAGCATGTCGAGGCCTTCCTGATGGCAGCCCTTGCGTGGGGGATCCAGGATGATGGTGGTGTCGTCGGAGGGGAATCGATCGAGCAGTTCGTCCATGTGCTCCTCGGTTTTGCCCAGCAGAAATTCGCCGTTGGTGTGGCCGCGTTGCTCGAGGTTGCGGCGGGCGGGTAGGATGCATTGTTTGTCGATATCGATACCCACAAAACTCTCGACCAGGTCGGCCAGTGACAGGCTGAAAAAACCGATACCGCAGTAAGCGTCCACCAGATAC
>WTHG01000492.1 GCA_011523245.1 Verrucomicrobiales bacterium
AAGGCTCCAAGAAATATGACGAACCGCTGACGGGCAATTGGTCACTCGCCAAACTCACGACGGAGATTGAGAAGACGATGCCGGATGGGAAGGCGGACCTGTGTGTCGGTGAAAATGCGGCCAAGGTGGCGAAGTACATTTACGAGGCGTTCTATTCGCCGGCGGCGCAGGCGCGAAACCAGCCGGCGCGGGTGATGTTCAGCCGGCTCACGCGGCGGCAGTATGAAGAGAGCATTGCGGATTTGATGGGTGAATTTCTCGGTCGCACGAGCACCTTCAGTGATGAGCGTGGACTGACCGGTACGTGGTACAAAGCACGCGGCTACAACAACAAGCAAAAGGCCTTTGATCGCGTGGAGGGCCCGGTCGATTTTAATTGGGGCGCCGGAGCACCGAAGGGCGAGGGATTTAAGGCGGAGGAATTCTCCGCGCGATGGCGCGGCTCCCTTTTCACGGCCGAGACGGGCACGTACGAATTCATCGTCAAGACCGAGAACGGCATTAAGCTTTGGGTGAACAGCGAGCAGCCGACTCTCGATGCGTGGGTGAGCGATGGACAAATGAAAGAGCATCGCGTTTCATTGCGATTGCTTGGCGGTCGCGCCGTGCCGATTGCGCTGGATTTTTTCAAGTGGAAAGACAAGACCGCCTCGATTGAGCTACGCTGGAAGCCGCCGCATGGTGTGGAAGAGATCATCCCGCGCCGCCAGTTCATGCCCAAGCAATCGGCGCGTGTGTTTACCGTGCAAACGCCGTTGCCGCCGGATGACAGCAGTCATGGGTTTGCGCGCGGCATCTCTGTTTCCAAGGCGTGGGATGAGGCCACCACCCACGGCGCCCTGGAAACGGCGGCACGCGTGGTGCACCACATGGATCGACTGGCCGGCACGCGCGAGGGCGATCTGCAACGCCGCGATAAGGTCCGGGCCTTTGCGGCTCGTTTTGTGAGCGTGGCCTTTCGTCGGCCGTTGACGGAGACGCAGCGCAAGGTGTTTGTGGATGCCTTTTTCACCAAAGACACTCCACCGGCGGATGCGCTGAAACGCACGGTGATCCTCGCCCTGAAATCGCCGCGCTTTTTGTATCCGGATTTTCACTCTACCGAACCGGACGCTCATCAAATTGCCGCTAGATTGGCGTTGATGCTTTGGGATTCGGTGCCCGATCGTTCCCTGCAGGTGGCCATCCAAAACGGCACCCTGAAAACACCGCAGCACATCCGTGCGCAGGCCAACCGCATGATGCGCGACCCGCGCGCGCGCGCCAAACTGCAGCACTTTTTTCATCATTGGCTGGAGCTGGACAAAGCCGATGCCATTGATAAAAACGCGAAAGCCTTTCCGGACTTTAACCCGCGCGTCGTGGCGGATCTGCGCCAATCGCTGCGGTTGTTTTTGGATGACACGATGTGGGCCGACTCGGGCGATTATCGCGATTTACTCAAGGCCGATCACCTATTCCTGAACGATCGGCTCGGGAAATTTTATGGGGCCGAAGTGACGGCCAGTGGCTTTGAAAAAATCTCCCTCGGACCCAACCGCCGGGCCGGTGTTCTAACGCATCCGTTGCTGCTCGCGCAGTTTGCCTATGCGGACAATACCTCGCCGATTCATCGCGGTGTGTTCCTTGCCCGGCACATTGCCGGCCGCACACTCAAGCCACCGCCCAATGCGATCCAGTTTAAGGACAGCGAATTCAAGCCGAACCAAACGATGCGCGAAAAGGTCACGCACCTCACCAAGGCGACCGAGCTCGCGCCTGAGGACGTGGGCGCGTGGCTCGAGCTCGCCAAGCTGCACGAGGCCAAGGAGCCGCAGACCGCGCTGAGCGCCTACGAGAAGGCGGCGGGCCTGCTCAAGCGCTCGCAGCGCCGCGTGCCCCTCGAGCTGTGGAACAACATCGGCGTGCTCCGACACCAGCTGGGCAAGCTCGAGACCGCCGAGAAGGCCTACGAGCTCGCCCTCGCCGCCGCCGCGCCCGAGGAGGCCGACAAGGGCGCGGAGAAGGCCGACCCGCGCGCCGCGACGATCTCGTTCAACCTCGCGCGGCTGGCGGAGCAGCGCGGCGAGCGCAGCAAGGCGGTCGCTAGCTACAAGGCGGTAC
>WTHG01000539.1 GCA_011523245.1 Verrucomicrobiales bacterium
AAACCGCCGGCGGGCTTCGGGACGCCGGATGTGGAAATCACCCTCGGCACCAAGCACGGTCAAATGCGCTTTGATCAGGAAGCCTTGGCGGTGCAACCCGGCGCCAAGGTGAAAATCACACTCAAGAACACCTGCGAGATGCTGCACAACTGGGTGCTGGTGAAAGGTGGCACGGCAGACCGCGACCGGGTGTCCGGCAAGGCCCTGCAGCTTGGCGCGCAAAGCATGGTAAAACATTTTGTGCCGGACGATCCGGCCATCGTGGCCAGCAGCCAGATCGTCATGCCCGGTAAAGATGTGGAGGTGTATTTTGTCGCCCCGAGAGCGGAGGGCGATTACCCGTATGTCTGCACTCTACCCGGGCACGCCTTTACCATGGTTGGTACATTGGCCGTTTCGAAGAATCCCAAAGGCGCGTTGGTTCGCCTGAATAAGGCGCAACCGCAGGTGCGGGCGCAATGGCCGTTGTTGGTGACAAACCAACCGATCTTGCAGCGGGCCTTCGTGCAAAATTCTCCGGCCCGCTCCATCTGTGTAGGTTTGCCGGGTGGAGTGAATTACCTGTTCGATGCGGAAACCTGCGCGGTGCAGTACGGTTGGACTGGTGCATTTCTCGATGTGGGTCCGGACCGCAAGGGCCGCGGTGGCCGGCACTGCAAGATTCTCGGACAACGATTTGAGGTGGGAAACCTTGGCGCCCTTCAGGTTGGCGATGAGAGCCCGGTGTTCGAGGGCTACAGCCGGTTAGGCGCGCCGGAGTTGTATTATCGCGTAGGCAACGCGCGCGTGCGCCAAATGATCACCCTGCATGCGGGGCTCGCCGATGGCGTGCTGAAGCGGGGATTGCAATACACCTTCAAGGTGGCCAACGCCAAGGGGCCGGTGACCTTTAAGCTGAATCCCAAGCAGGTATTGGTGGAGGCCAGTGCCGGGAGATGGAGTGCCGACAAAACGGCGCTGACTCTGAGTGCTAAGGATGCCACTGAATTTACTGTAACCCTTTTGCCCAAAAACTAGCATGAAACTGATTCAATTTTGCCTGACCACTTTGGCCTTGGCCGTATTAGCCAATGCCCAACCCCGCAACCTGCCTGCCGGGTACGTCGTCGAGACCGTCAACATTCCCAAGGAAATTACTCTGGGCGTGGGCGGCATGGCGTTCATGGACAACCACACGCTGTTGATCTGCACCCGCGAAGGCGAGGTGTGGAAGTTTAACACACAGGACGGCTCATGGGAGTTATACGCCGATGGTCTGCACGAAAGTTTGGGCCTGTGGATTGACAAGCAAAAAGGCGACGTCTATGTGATGCAACGCCCTGAACTGACGCGTCTGGTGGACACCAACAAGGACGGCAAAGCGGACTTGTATCAAACCGTCAACGCCGGTTGGGGGCTCACCGATAATTATCACGAATACACCTTTGGTCCCGTGCGGGATTCCAAGGGCAATTTTTACGGTACTCTCAATACCTCCCTCAGTTGGCCGGGTTGGGCGGGCAGCGACAAGTGGGACAAGGCGCGCGTGCACGATTCCAAGATGGGACGCGCGGCCAAGTATCGCGGTTGGTCCTTTCAGATCACGCCGCAGGGTAAGTTCGTGCCGTATTCGTTAGGCCTGCGTTCTCCGGCGGGTATCGGGATTAACGCGCAGGATGACATCTTTTACACGGATAATCAGGGCGACTGGAATGAGACCTCCACCCTGCATCACGTGGTGAAAGACCGGTTCCATGGTCATCCTTCCTCGTACTACGATCACCCGAAATACATCGGCAAGGATCTGAACAAGATCTCCATCGAGGAATACCGCAAGCTGCGCACGCGGCCGTCCGTGTTCATCCCTCATGGTGAGCTGGCCAATTCGCCGGGTGAGCCAGTGTTCGACACCACGCAGGGCAAGTTCGGCCCCTTTGCAGGACAGATCATTTTGGGCGACCAAACCCGTTCGAACCTCATGCGCATTCACTTGGAGAAAGTGGGCGGCGAATATCAGGGCATGGTGGTGAACTTCATTTCGCCCCTGCAAACCGGCTGCATTCGCGGTGTGTTCGGTCCGGATGGCAGTTTTTGGGTCGGCCAAACCGGCCGCGGCTGGGG
>WTHG01000234.1 GCA_011523245.1 Verrucomicrobiales bacterium
GGCAAAGCGTCCCGGGTACGGCATTGAGCGCCTCAAGCTTGCGGGCGCGGGCGCCGCTTTTGTGCGGAAGAAAACCGGCGAAATGAAATTCCTCAGTGGGCAAACCGCTGGAGGGCAAGGCGGTGGCGAGGGCACACGGGCCGGGTACACTTTCCACGCGATGACCTGCCTCGAGCACCGCGCGCACAATGCGTTCGCCGGGATCGCTGATACCCGGCGTGCCGGCATCACTAATCAGCGCAATCGTTTCGCCTTGAGCGAGTCGATCCAGTAATTCGCCCGAACGTTTGGCTTCGTTGAATTTATGGCAACTGAGAAGAGGCTGATCAATCTCATGCGCCCTGAGGAGCTGGCGGCCGCGACGGGTATCTTCCGCGGCCACTACCGAGCATTCGCGGAGCGTTCGCAGCGCCCGCAGGGTGATGTCCTCAAGATTGCCGATCGGTGTGGCAACGAGGTACAGAGTACCGGGTTGGAGCGGCGCAGGCGGCATGGCGGGATGAAACACGCCCCAAGCCCTGCCGTCCACCAGATTCGCATTGCGTTTTTAAGCGGCCCCGTTATGTTCTCGGGCGCTGATGGCGGATTTTTCGGCAGATTCAGAGCAGAAAACCCAATCGTATCAGTGGCCTATTTGGGTGGGAGGTTTTGTGGTCTTATGGATCGGGCTCACTGTGGCATGGATGATTTGGGGTGTGAAACAAACCAAAGCCGAGCGCGAGATGCGCGAAGGATTGGATGCCTTCGGAAATGAAAAAAATTCAACGGAAACAAAGGCAACTCACGAGGCAATTCATGAATAACTATTTCAAAACTATAACCATGATGGTGTTCGGACTGGTGCTGGGATGTCAACCGGACAAGCCTGCTGAAAGTTCCGGGCCCAAGGTGCCGCTACCAGATGCGGGAGAGGCTGTTGATTTTGATAGTGATGCAATGGTATGGCTGGATGGCGGCAGTTTTGAAATGGGTTTTGCCACAGGGGAGCGGGACGAGCAACCGGTGCATCAGGTAAAAGTGGATGGTTTTTGGATTGGGAGGCACGAGGTGACAAATGCGGAGTTTGAGGCGTTTGTTAATGACAGCAAATATGAAACCATCGCGGAGCGAAAGCCGAAGCCGGAGGATTTCCCGGAAATTCCGCCGGCTGAATTTGCGGGAATTAAGGCTGGTTCTATTGTGTTTACACCACCGAACGAGGATGTCCCGATTGAAATGTTGAAAAATCACAATGCCTTTTTGGCATGGTGGAAATATGTACCGAATGCAAGTTGGCGCATGCCGGATGGCCCGGGGAAAACTGGTTATAAGGAAAAGATGGATCATCCAGTCGTCCATATTTCATGGTACGATGCCGATGCTTATTGCAAGTGGTTAACCAAAAAGACTGGGGTCAAACATCGATTACCCACCGAGGCGGAATGGGAATTTGCCGCACGCGGTGGCTTGAAGGGCAAGGAATATATCTGGGGCGATAAGCAGGAGCCGGAAGGCAAAATCATGGCAAACATTTGGCAGGGACGTTTTCCTCGTGAAAACACAGAGAAGGATGGGTACTACTCCACCGCACCCGTGGGCAAGTATCCGCCCAACGGGTATGGCCTCTTCGATATGGGGGGCAATGTTTGGGAATGGTGCTCGGATTGGTACATGCCGAACTATTACAGTAATAGCCCCGTATCCAATCCCAAAGGCCCCAGCGAAAGTTACGACCCAAATGAACCAGGACAGTGGAAGCGTGTGCAGCGGGGAGGTTCTTTTCTTTGCACAGATTTGTACTGCGGCTCATTCCGGCCGTTTCGTCGAATGAAAACCACGCCGGACACCGGCATGAGCCACTCCGGTTTCCGGGTGGTGGCCGAAGGCCCTTCCCCTCAGCAGTAGGATTAACGCCGGTTGCCGGCAGTTTCTTTGGGCTGGGTGATAGGCCAGAGCACGCTGCGGGTACGCGCCGTGCGCAGAAAGTTTTCGAAATCCTCCACCACCTTAGGGTTTAAGCTCGCCACGTTTTGTGACTCGGATGGATCGCGTTTCAGATTGTACAATTCCAAGGCCTTGCCCGGCGCAGGGCGAATGACCTTCCAGTCGCCTTTACGTGC
>WTHG01000364.1 GCA_011523245.1 Verrucomicrobiales bacterium
ACAACGCATGACCTAATGGTATCCGCCTTGCCTCCAAACGCAAGCACGCCCGGCAGGCGTGAGCACAAATTGTCCCGTCTACCATAGAGGCACAGAGAACTTAGATGAAAAACATTACCTTTGTCTCAGGGGTTGAAAAAAAAAGCCCTTTCACCACAATCAGCGCATGCCGTTTTTGAGAATCTTTGTCGCATCTCTGTTGTTTGGGTCCATGATACAAGCCGCCGACTTGGAGCGGATCAAGTACAATAATCCGGGCCTGAAAGTGGACCTCGGTGTGGGCCTTTGGGCGTGGCCGATGCCGGTGGATTGGGATGGGGATGGCGATCTTGACCTGGTCGTCGATTGCCCCTGCAAGCCGTACAACGGGATTTGGTTTTTTGAAAACCCGGGCGGCAGCAAGACGCCGGTGTTCAAGGCGGGTAAACGCCTGCGCGGATCGTTGCGCAACATCCAGGTGAGTTGGGTGGACGGCAAACCGCGGTTTCTTGCGACGGGCAAGGAGGTGTCGGCGGATCTCAATACGCTCACGCGCATTTACCCGACTGACCGCGTGGAGCGGCACCGGAAGATTCGCGCAAATCAATGGAAATACGTGGACTACGACGGCGACGGCGCACTTGATCTCATTGCCGCGGTGGGCATTTGGGATGATTACGGTTGGGACAACGCCTACAACGCCAAGGGCGAATGGACCAATGGCCCGCTGCACGGTTACGTCTATCTCATGCGCAACAAGGGCACGACCGCCAAGCCTGAGTACGCGGCGCCGGCCATGGTGCAGGCGGGAGGCAAGCCGGTAGATGTGTACGGTCGGCCGTCGCCAAATTTTGAAGACTTTGACGGCGATGGCGATCTTGATCTGCTCTGCGGTGAGTTCGTGGACAGCTTCACCTATTTTGAAAACACCGGTACTCGTAAGGCGCCCAAGTACGCCGCTGGCCGCAAACTGACGCATGACGGCAAGATGTTGACGATGGAGCTGGAAATGATTCTGCCCAGCGCGGTGGATTGGGATGGCGACGGCGACATTGATTTGATTGTTGGCGATGAAGACGGCCGCGTGGCGCTGGTCGAGCACACCGGCAAGGTGCGCGATGGTCTGCCGCAGTTTTTGCCGCCGGTTTATTTTCAGCAGGAAGCTGATGAAGTGAAGTTTGGCGCGTTATCCACGCCGGTTGGTTTCGATTGGGACGGCGATGGCGATGAGGACATTATTTGCGGCAACACTGCCGGCCACATCGCCTTCATTGAAAACCTCAGCGGCCCGAAAGTTGAACGTCCCAAATGGGCCGCACCGCAGTTGCTCAAGGCAGGAGGCAAAACTCTCCGCATCATGGCCGGCCCGAATGGCTCCATCCAGGGCCCTTGTGAACGCAAGTGGGGATACACCACACAAACGGTGGCGGACTGGGATCATGACGGCCTACCCGATCTAGTCGTCAACTCCATCCTCGGCAAGGTCGTTTGGTATCGCAATGTCGGCACTCGTAAAGCACCCAAGCTCGCCGCCGCGCAGCCGGTGGAAGTGGAATGGCCCAAGCCACAACCCGCGCTCAAGTGGGGTTGGATGCGCCCCGAAGGCAAAGGCTTGCTCACCCAATGGCGCACCACGCCGGTGGTAGTGGACTGGAACAAGGACGGCCTTAACGACCTCATTATGCTCGATCACGAAGGATACCTCACCCACTTGCCGCGTGCTCGTCGCGATGGCCGCGTGGTGCTGGATGCGCCCCAGCGGATTTTCGAAACACAAAAACCCGGTTACGTGCGGCTCAACTCCCGTACCGCCGGGGGCAGTGGCCGGCGTAAATTATGCGTTGTGGACTGGGACAGCGACGGCCGTCTCGATGTACTCGCCAATAGCCCCAACGCCGAATTATGGAAAAATGTTGGATCCCGCGAAGGTATGACTCGACTGGCAAATAAGGGAACACTATTTGAACGCAACATTTCCAGCCACACCACTAGTCCTAGCGTAGTTGATTGGAACGGTGATAACAGGCCTGATCTATTGGTAGGGGCTGAAGACGGATTCTTATACTACGGACGGAATCCGCACACGCCGGAGGGACGTTAGGAATCTTTATCGTCCTTTTTATCGTCGTCCGTTTCCAAATCCATACTGAAGAGCTCCTTGTAGGCATCCACACCGGCAGCATCAAGTGGTTCGCCGCAGTTATGACAGAACTGTGCTTCAAGCCGATGGCCTTCTGCCCCGCAGTTAATGCAACTCCGAGCAGTATTAATGGCGCGCTTATCCCCACCGGGAATAGGTAGTTCTGCTCCACAAACATAGCATCGCCGTGCTCCGTAGGCATGACCTTTGGCATCACACTCAAGGCATTTAATTTCGAAAGGATCCCTCTGGGAGCCGGCTCCAGACATCTCTGTTGAAACAATTCCGCCAATAGCCACGCCCAAAATACTGTAACCTAAAATCATTACCATGGCGGCAATGAATTGCCCTTGTGGGGTGATTGGGGAAATGTCGCCGTACCCTACAGTGGTTAGTGTGACGATTGCCCAGTAAACCCCTTTTGGAATACTGTCAAACTGTTCATTAAATGGTCTGTAAACTTCTTTATCGTCGGAGAGCAGTTTCGCGTCGCTCTCGCCACTTAAAGTTACCATTACTTTGGTCTCACTTGCTGTCGTGACACGGGCATCTTTTGAATCAGGGTATTTACCAATCCAGATACGATCATCCACTTTAAGCTCTTGCCGATCCTCTACTTTCACTGGCTGTCCCTCGATGGCAAACATGAGGGAGCCAAAAATAGTAACGAGAATGAGGATTGCCGTCAGAAAAACACTAATCTTCTTAGAGTTACGCTTCAGGCCTTCAGCAATTTTGTTTAGGCCGGTAACGTAAGAGTTCATTCCTAAAATACGGAATACTCTTAAAACTCGTACAAAACGAATCATCAACATCACTTCGGCCCCTTGAAGAACAAGGCCGAGGTAACTGGGCAGAATAGCTAATAGATCGATCACGCCCCAAAAGCTTGTGGCGTACATGCGAGGGGATTTCACACACCAAAGACGGACAAAATATTCCAGCGTGAACCCGATCGTGAAAGCCCATTCCAAGGTGTTCAACAGATCGAGCTGTTTAGGGTGAATCCCCGGAATAGTCTCGATCATCGTGGCCCCTACGCTGAGCAGGATGCAAATGATCAATAATACATCGAATTGCTTGCCCGCCGGAGTATCGGCTTCGAAGATTATTTCATGAACCCGCTTTTGCAGGTCAGTTGGCTCGTTCCCTCCTCCGGACATATCCGTGGGATTCCTATAACCGAAACTGACCCAAAAAACAATGTGATTTGCTATGACTCCCGCGCAATGGCACTGTTTGGCGCATGCGTAGCGTACTGGGTTTGCTGTGGATTTGGGGCGGAATGACCTTGTGGGCGGCCCCGCACGACCGCCCCAATGTGCTCTTCATCATGGCCGATGATTTGCGGTCTGAACTGGGTTGTATGGGGGCCAAACACGTCATTAGCCCATACCTCGATGCGCTGGCTGCTCGCGGGAGACTCTTCACGCGGGCGTATTGCCAACAGGCGGTTTGTAATCCATCGCGCGCCTCGATGATGACAGGACTTCGACCGGACACCTTGCGCATTTGGGATCTGCCCACACATCTGCGCGATCGTCGGCCGGAGGTTATCACCTTACCGCAGCATTTCAAAAACCACGGTTACTTCACGCAGGGCATCGGTAAGCTCTTCCATAATTGGCGACAGGAGATTCAAGGCGATCCTCAGTCGTGGAGTGTGCCGCAAGTGTTGCACTACGCCACCCATGGCAGTGATCAGCCAACGCTTCCCGAGGGCGACGAACTTCCGCCCAACTTCAGCCGCAACCCCAAGTGCGACCGACGTGCCGTGCCGGACAACGCCTATTTTGATGGCCGCATTGCCGACCTCGCCATCGACGCCTTGGGGCAGCTGAAAAAGAAACAACAGCCATTTTTCCTCGGCGTAGGATTCTGGAAGCCGCATTTGCCTTTCAATGCCCCAAAGAAATACTGGGACCTCTACGACCCTGCCAAGCTGCCGTCGGTCACCAATCCGCAACACCCCACCAACGCACCGGACATCGCCTTTCACGATGCCCGCGAAATGCTTCGATCTTTCGGCGGCAAACAACCGACACCCGCCCAATGCCGCGAACTACGCCACGGTTACTATGCCGCCATAAGTTATATGGATGCCCAAATCGGCCGCGTGCTTGCCGAACTCGACCGCCTTGGCCTTCGGGAAAATACTCTTGTCGCCTTTGCCTCCGACCACGGCTTTCACCTCGGGGAACACGGGCTCTGGGCCAAGACCTCCTGCTTCGAATGGGATGCCGGCGTGCCTATGATCATTGCTGCGCCCAAGCAAAACCATCCCGGCCAATCCACCGCCGCCCTGGCTGAATTGCTCGATCTCTATCCAACCCTCACCGAACTTGCCGGCTTGCCCAAGCCCAAGCATCTGGAAGGCAAAAGCCTCGTTCCAGTTCTGCACAATCCAAAGGCCACCATCAAGACCGCTGCTTACACCCAACACCCGCGCCCCGCCTATTTTAAAGGGAAACCTGAGGCAATGGGCTACTCGTTGCGCACGGCCGACGCCCGTTACACCGAATGGCGTGATTGGAAAACCGGCCGGCTTCTGGCTCGCGAACTATACGATCACACGGACGACCCCGGCGAAAACCACAATGTCGCCGCCAAAAATGCCAAACGCACTCACACGCTCGCCGAACAACTCCGGCGTCAATTTCCCGTACGAACTCATGAGTAGGCATGCAAACCCTCCCCGCCATTGATATTCTAGTCCTGATTTTCTACCTCGCCGCGGTGGTGGGGTTGGGATGCTGGCTGTCGCGACGGAATCGGACGACGAACGATTTCATGGCGGCCGGCGGAACGTTGCCCGGCTGGGCGGTGGGGCTCTCGATCTTTGGCACGTACCTGTCCAGCAACACCTTTATCGGCGTGCCGGGCAAGGCGTATGGCGAAAACTGGAATGGGTTTGTGTTCAGCCTCTCGTTGCCATTCGCGGCGTGGGTAGCGGTGAAATGGTTCGTTCCTTTTTACCGGCGCACCGGAGAGATCTCCGCCTATCATCATTTGGAAAAACGGTTCGGGCCCTGGGCTCGCACGTACGCCTTGGGATGTTATTTGCTCACGCAACTTGCGCGGGTTGGTACGATTCTGTTTGGCGTCTCGTTGGGCCTGAGCGCGCTCACGGGCTGGAGTGTGCCGGTGATTATTATCGCGGGGGGGATCGCGGTGACGGCTTACACGTTGCTCGGTGGCATTGCGGCGGTGATCTGGACGGACGTGATCCAGAGTTTGGTGTTGTTGGTCGGCGCATTGGTGATTGCCGGCCTGTTGCTGGCTAATCATCCCCATGGCCCGGGCGAGGCCCTGCACATCGCCGCCAATGAAGGGAAATTCAGTCTGGGTAGTTTCGGGCTGGATTTGACTCAGTCCACTTTCTGGGTGGTGTTTCTGTATGGCGTCTTTATCAACCTAAACAACTTCGGCATCGACCAAAGCTTTGTGCAGCGCTACCACGCCGCGCGCGATGAAAAGGCGGCGGCTCGCTCGGTCTGGACTGGGGCCTTACTATATGTGCCGGTAGCCGCATTGTTTTTCCTGATCGGGTCGCTGCTGTTCAGTTACTACCACGCCAGCCCGGAATTATTGAAACCCTTGGTGGCGCAATATCCTGATGGTCACGCAGATAAGGTGCTGCCGCATTTCATCGCCACCCAGCTGCCTCCTGGAGCGGCCGGGCTGTTGATTGCGGCCATCTTTGCCGCCGCCATGAGCAGCATAGACACCAGCCTGAACAGTGCCGCTACCGTCACGCTCAAGGACTTTGTGCAGCGCCACTTGAATCGAGGCCAAACGGAATCCGACGCACTGCGCATTCTTCGGACTGCCACACTGGTGTGGGGCGTATTGGGCACTGGCGTCGCCTTGGCGATGATCGGACAAAAAAGTTTACTCGATGCCTGGTGGAAACTCTCCGGCATCTTTGCCGGGGGCATGCTCGGCCTGTTTCTCCTTGGCCTGATCTCACGCCGGGCTAACAACGCGGGCGCTCTAGCAGGCGTGATTGTGGGCGTGTTGGTTATTTGCTGGATGACCTTTCCCGATCAACTACCCCAAGCGTTGCGCAGTCCGTTTCACGCACACATGATCACGGTAATCGGCACGCTCACAATCTTCGGCGTTGGTGTGGCGTGCAGCCGGGCGCGATGATTGGCATTACTAACCCTCCGGGTCGGTTCATACTTCAGGTCGCTCATGATGCAGTGTTCTTTGATTTCTTGTTGTGCGCGGACTCAGTCGTTACAGGCAGCGCAGGTATGTCTGATGCCGACGAAGTTCAGGGATCAACTCGCGTTTCTCCAATCGAAAAAAGCCCATACGGTTTCGTTGCCGAAGCGTTTTACGAAGAAGTTCCAATGTGCGATCATGTTTAAGTGAAAAGCACTGCCTTTTTCTTCTCGATTCACTCCAAAAGCGATACCCTCGGCCCTTCAATGATGAAGACTTTGTTTTCTGTATTCAGCGTGCTCGTGACCGCTTCGGTGATGGCCGCGGATTTGCAACCACCTAAGAGCGTGGAGGTGAAGCCTGCCTCCAACGAGGGCGCCATTGCCATGAAAGGCTTCGAGCTGGCGCCGGGTTTGAAGCTCAGCCTGGTGGCCGCCGAACCGTTGCTGGCCAATCCGGTGGCGTTCGATATCGACGAGCAGGGCCGCTTTTATGTGGTGGAAAGTTTCCGCCTGCATAAGGGCGTGATGGATATCCGTGGTCACATGAACTGGCTCGACGAAGAGCTCGCCTCGCAAAGCACCGAGGATATGCGCGCGATGTTTCGCCGCTACAAGGTGCCTGGTCTGACGGATTATTCCGATCGCGTCCGGCAATTGGTTGATCGCGATGGTGACGGCGTGATGGATCACGCGACGGTGTTTGCCGATGGATTCAATGACGAGGTGGAGGGCTTAGCCGCCGGCGTGCTCGCGCGCAATGGCAAGGTGTGGTTCACCAACATTCCCCACTTGTGGCTTTTGGAGGATAAGAACGGCGATGGCAAGGCGGATACGAAACAAAGCTTGGCCAGCGGCTTTGGGGTGCGCGTCGGTTTTCTGGGGCACGATCTGCATGGCCTTCGTCAGGGACCTGATGGCCGCATTTATTTCAGCATCGGCGACCGGGCGGCATCGGTCACCACGAAAGACGGGCGTAAATTGCACACGCCGGAGTACGGCACTATTTACCGCTGTGAACCCGATGGATCCAATCTGGAGTTGTACCACATCGGATTACGCAATCCGCAGGAGTTGGCTTTTGACGCGCACGGCAACCTGTTTACCGGCGACAACAATTCCGACGGCGGCGATCCCGCGCGCTGGGTCAACGCCGTGGAAGGCGGCGACAGCGGCTGGCGCATTGGCTGGCAGTTTCTTGAGGGGGCACCGTGGACCACACGCCGTGGCCCGTGGCTGGATGAGCGCATGTGTTTCCCTGACGGCAAAGCCGCCCATCGCATTCCGCCCGTAGCCAATATCGGCAATGGCCCATCGGGGCTGACCTATTATCCCGGCGTCGGCTTGGGCGATCAGTACGCTAACATGTTTTTCATGTGCGATTTCAAAGGAAGCCCCGCGCGCAGCGGCGTGCACACCATTCGCAACACGCCAATGGGCGCGCACTTTAAAGTGGAACAAACCGGTCGGTTGGTGTGGAAGACGTTGGTGACCGATGTGGAGTTTGGCTTCGATGGGCACGCCTACATTTCCGACTGGGTTAACGGCTGGGCCATGACTGGCAAGGGCCGTATCTATCGCATCGCCAAACCCAACCAAACCCTGAGCAATGCGCCCTCGGTACAGGAGTTGTTCAGAAAGGGCTTTGACAAGATTAACGCCAACGGCCTGCGCAATCTCCTGAGTCATCCGGACATGCGCGTGCGACAGGCCGCCCAATTCCAACTGGTGGCCAAAGCCGACACCAAATCGCTGGGAGGTATTGCCAGGCAGGGCAAAGGGCTGGCGCGGCTGCACGCGGTGTGGGGTCTCGGCCAACTGGCGCGCGACGGGCAAAACCAAGACGGCGCGCTGGTACCGCTGCTGAGTGATGCGGACGGTGAAGTGCAAACGCAGGCGGCCAAGATGCTCGGCGAAGCCCGATCCAAGGC
>WTHG01000122.1 GCA_011523245.1 Verrucomicrobiales bacterium
CTGTTGACCCAACTAATCGGACAGGCAGACGACAGCGGCCTGAAATCGGTAATGCGGCAGGCGCAGAAGGCGGCCAAGGAAGCGGGTGTGGGAGAGATTCTCTCCGGCGCAATCTTGGGTGACTCGGCCAGTAAATAATTTCGCGAACCGGCCCGGCAATGGCCGGGCTGGGATCGCGTGGAGTTGATCCATGGCGGAACCTCCCGATAGTGGAACAGCAGCAGAAGGCGCAGCACCGGCGGCGTTGGAAGGCGGCGCTTATGACCTGATCAAGCAACGGCTGAATGATCACGGGGGTAAACTCAAAGCCAAGCTGGGGGATCTCGATCAGCGCCGGGCGGCGGTGTTTGGCTCACGGAAGCTGGAACTCATAAAAATGGATCGCGTGTCTACGCAGCTAAGCTGCGAGCCGCGCGACATGATTCAGCTCGGACACAACCGATTTCTCTTTGGGTTCAATGTGCAACTGGGGCTGAAGCAGGGTCAGCTGAGCGATGTGTTCGCCGTTTACGATTACAACGAGGGGGAACAATCGTTTGCGGAGGCGGATCTTTCGGTGTTGGACAATCCGGCTTTCAAGGAGTCCTTCTCCCGCTTGTTTCAGATCAATCAATCCGCGACCTTTCACCGGTTCTCCATTGTCGGCACCCACCTGTACATGGTGTTTCGTACGGGAACCAAGGTGGATGACGTAACGGTCTTCCAATGGCTCTGCCAGGAAGGGCAATTGAGCTATGTGGATGACCGCAGCGCGCCGGAATATTTGGCGCAGGCTTTTCCGGACCAGTATAACTTCAAATGGAAAACCCCGGCCCGCAATGCCATCCGGCACGGGGATAATCCTCATGTGTCGATCGAGGACCGGGTGTTTGTGGAGTGCGTGGGCGGTGATCTCACGATCAAGGTGGAAGACAATACGGCCAGTGGCGAAGGCATCTATGCGGAGGAGGTCGAGGATGGAAACCAGAAGGTGGATGATGCGGAAATCCAATACGCCATCCAGGGCTCGTTGATATTGCTAAAGGTTAAACCGTACCGCGAAAAAGGGGTGCGGTATTTTATTTTCAACGAAAAACTGCAGTCTGTGCATCGGGTGGATTCTATTGGGCAAGCCTGTGTGATGTTGCCCGAGGAACATGGGTTAATGTTTCCCGACGGATTTTATCTGCAAACCGGCGAGCTCAAACGCTACGAGGGCGAACTGGGAGAGATGGTCCTGGAGCGGACGATCGCTTCCCCAAACGGAGAAGATTACCTGTATGTCTTTTTCAACCGAATGAGTGGGTTGTACGCGTTGATGCCGTATCGGTTGATCGAGCAAACGGTTTCCGAGCGTATTGCCTGCAACGGCTTTTCCTTGTTTCCGAATGGCGACTTGGTGAGCTTTCGGGCGGAGGAAGAGGCCATCAAACATCACATGGTGCAGCTGCGCCAATCGCCGTTTTATCAGGCCGGCTTTGAGCCGGAGAGCGGTGAACGTGAATCGTTCCTGTTTCAGGTGGGCAACAAGGCCGTGGTCAAGGCGATGGCCGAGTGTAATGAGGTGCTGATCCTGATTCAGAAGGAATCCCCCTACGCCGACCTGTACGCGGACCTCGCTTCCAAAGCACTGAGTATCCCGGACAGCTATTCATGGTTGAGTTCCGCAGACGGTCTTGGGTTGGATGGCATTCTTCAGGATATGGCGGGCACGGCAGATAAGGCGGTGGAGGAATTCGACAAAGTGCGGCGATTACGACTGGACGCCAAGGAACAGTTCAGTGCCGTCACCAAGAAAGCCAAGGAATTGTTTAATCAAGTCGGCCGCGCGGATTTTCGGTCGGTAGATGATTTTGTGGCCAATCTCGGGGGGCTGCGCCGGATGCGCGGTGAAATAATTACCCTGCGCGATGAAGTGCGCTTTATCGACAAGGCAGCGATGGAGGCGCTGGAAGCGCAAGTCAAAGAGCAGGTGGATGCGCTTTCGCAGAAGTGTGTGGAGTTTTTGTTGGCGCCGGAGTCGTTGGATCCTTATCGCGAACGGGCGGAGGAGCAGCGGGGGCGGGTGGATGGTGTGACTAAGGTGGCCGAGGGCAAGGAGCTGGAG
>WTHG01000366.1 GCA_011523245.1 Verrucomicrobiales bacterium
TGTGAACGAAGCACGCCCTCGTGAAGAGCGCGGTGGCGGTGGCGGTGGTGGTTATCGCGGCGGCGGCGGCGGCGGTGGTGGTTATCGCGGCGGCGGTGGCGGCCGCGGTGGCGGCGGCCGCGGTGGCGGAGGTGGCCGAGGCCGAGACCGTGGTGATCGTGGTGGTGACGGAGGTTTCCGCGAAAACGACGGCTGGTAAGCCTAATCGTCCCCGAGCAGGCGCAGCTTGCCTTGGGGCGGTTTTTGATCCGCCTGCAGGCTGTCCATCAGTGAGGGTACATTTTCAACCGCTCCGGCTTCGGTCGGGGCGGTTTTTTTGTCGGCCACATTATTATCGGCCTCATCGGCATCCAACGCGGCCTTGAGCGCACCTTCCACCAGTTGGGCACAGTGAATCTTCATCGGCGGCAGGGCGCCGAGGTCACCGGTCAATTCATCATGACGCAGCGCCAAGGCTTCATCGGCGGTTTTGCCGCGGATCAATTCGGTGGCCATGCTGGCTACGGCAATCGCCGTCTCGCAGCCGAAGGATTGGAAGCTCGCCTGATCAATCACCTTGCGGCCGTGATCCTCCTTGAACTTCACCCACAGCTTAAGCATCTCGCCACAGTCGGAGTTGCCCACCGTACCCACTGAATCGGCATCGGCCAGCTCCCCCATGTTCTTGGGGTCGGCGATGGCGTCCTTGATTTTTTTCTCCAACGATTCGTCCATAGCGTTAACTAAATTCATAACGACGCACGGAATCATCCACCTCCAAACTCCACGCATCAATCCCGCCACGCAGGCAGCGTACGTTTTTTAATCCATGCCCCAAAAAATATGCGGCCGCGTCCAAGCCCTGCCGGCCCTGATGATCAATGATCACAACCATCTCTTCAGGATCCCATTTACCCATGACTTCCTGCATCATTTCGCGCGTCATGTGAATTGCCCCCTCAATGCGCGCGGCGTCAAACTCCTCTTTTGTGCGCACATCCAGCAACTTCAATCCTGGTGATACCTCCAGTTCGGCCTGCAGCGTTTTGGGCTCGATATAAATTTTCTCGTCGGCCGCGTGGCTGGCCTGAATCTCCGTCAATACCTCAGTCACATCCAAGTCGTTATTCCGCTCGCACACACCCCCGAGCGTCTCATCCATTTGGAACCCGCAACTTGAGCAGCCGCCAATATGATATTTCCGAAACAACGCCCGCCGCGCGCCCGGGTACTCCATCAGCACCTGCTCCATCGACGAATCGCCGTTGATCTCCGTGGTCGTGCTCATTCGTTTAGCTTAGCAACTTCATGACTTTTTGCAGCACTTCAATGAAGCGATCCACTTCCGCGCGCGTGTTGTAAAAATAAAAACTGGCCCGCGCAGTAGCAGGCACGCCGAGCTTGTCGTGCAACGGCTGCGTGCAATGATGGCCAATGCGAATGGCCACACCCTGTTGGTCGGCCATGGTGGCGAGGTCTAAGGCGTGGACGTTTTCAAACACAAAGCTCACCAGACCACCCCGGTCTCCGGCCGGACCAAAGATGCGGATACCATCAAACTCGGCCAACCGATCTTTGGCGTAGGAAGCGAGTTCCGTATCGTGTGCATGGATGTTCTCGCGCCCGATATCATCCAAATAATCGAGCGCTGCATGCAGGCCAACCGCGCCGGCGATGTTGGGTGTGCCAGCCTCAAACTTGTGCGGCGGCACATGAAATTCCGATGATTGAAACGCCACTTTGGCAATCATTTCACCTCCGCCCTGATACGGTGGCATCGCCTCCTGCAAGGCCGCGCGGGCGTACAGCGCGCCGATTCCGGTGGGACCGCAAAGTTTATGACCGGAAAAGGAGAGGAAATCGCAGCCAATAGCCTGCACATCCAGCGGCAAATGCCCCGCGCTTTGAGCGGCATCCACCAGCGTCACCGCATCGACAGCCCGAGCCTTGGCGCACAGTTCAGCCACGGGATTGATCGTGCCGAGCGCGTTGGAAATGTGCGTGATTGAAAGTAGCTTAACATCCCGAAACAAGGCATCGAGATCGCTAAGGTCAAGAGTGCCCTCATCACCGGTGACCGGAATGAACCGCAGCACCGCGCCCGTCCGTTGAGCCAGCAGCTGCCACGGCACGAGATTGCTGTGGTGTTCCAGCTCCGTGAGTAGGATCACGTCGCCTTCTTGCAGGTTTGCCACGCCCCAGGTGGCAGCCACAAGGTTGATGGCTTCGGTGGTGCCGCGCGTGAAAATGATGTCTTTAGTCGAGGGGGCATTGATAAACTGCGCAACGCGTTCGCGCGCGCCTTCGTAGGCGGCGGTGGCGCGGTTGCTCAGTTCGTGGATGCCGCGGTGCACGTTGGCGTTGTCGTGCTCATAATAGCGTTGAATGGCCTCGAGCACGGGGCGCGGTTTTTGCGCGGTGGCGGCGTTGTCGAAGTATACCAACGGATGCCCGTTAATCTTCTGAGCCAGCGCAGGGAAATCATCTCGGATGCCGGATAAAATGCCGCTCATGCCACCTCCACTTTCACTTGGCCTTCTTCCACGGTGACGGGGTAAACGCTCACGCCACAGGTCGCCGGCGCGTGACGATGTTCGCCGGTGGTGAGATCGAATTCCGCATAGTGCCATGGGCAACCGACATGGCCGTTCTCAACGTAGCCCTCGGCTAGCGATGCGCCGGCGTGTGGACAGGCATCATCAATGGCGCGGAACTGGCCATCCACTTGGAAAATCGCGATGCGTTTTTCGCCAACCTCAAACGCCTTGCCCTTGCCTTCGGCGATTTCGTCCACGCGCGCAATGGCAACCGGCTCGCTCATCACATCATGCCCAGCTCCAGCCGTGCGGCCTCGGTCATCATCTCGCGGGTCCATTGCGGTTCCCAAACAAGTTCGACATCAACCTCATCCACGGTTTCTACGCAGAGAATTTTATTTTCCACATCAGCCTGAATGGTCGGCCCCATCCCGCAGCCGGGCGCGGTCAACGTCATCTTTACGCTGGCCTTGTGACTGCCGTTCTCCAGTTCCTCGAGGTGACAATCATAAATCAAACCGAGATCCACGATGTTCACGGGAATCTCCGGATCATAGCAGGTTTTCATCTGGTCCCACACCTGCTTCTCGAGATCCTCGGCATTGTCTGCCTTGCCGACCTGTTCAGCAGGCGTGAGTTGCACTTCCTGACCGATGGCGTCCGCGTCCTTGCCATCGATACGAAACATATTGCCGTTCACCACCACGGTAAATGTCCCGCCCAGCGATTGCGTGATCGTGGCGGTCTCACCTTTCTCCAGTGTCACACGCGTGCCGGAAGGGACGACGGACGCCTCCACATCGCGCTCTACGGCCACCTGTTCGCCGCCCATCATGGCATGTCCTCCGTTCCCGCAGCCAATTCGCGCACGCGTTGCACCATGGCAAACAAGCCGTTCTTGCGGGTGGGACTGAGGTGCGAGGCAAGATCCAGCCGGGCCAGTTCCGCCTCGCCATCAGTGGCTAAAATCTCACCGGCCGTTTTGCCGGAATACACGGCGAGCAGCACTGAGATGAGGCCCTTGACGATGAAGGCATCGCTGTCGGCGATGATCGTGATACGACCATCGGCCTCCGGCACCAGCTTCAACCACACCTGCGCCTGACAACCGTGCACACGATTGGCTTCGCATTGATCGGCCGACTCCATCGGCGGCAGTTCCTTACCAAGATCAATGAGGTATCCAAAGCGTGATTCCCAGTCGCCGAGCAGTTCAAAATTGTCGACCAACTCATCGATGCTATGGACGGCCGTACTCATGCGGTGCCAACCCCTTTCATCTGCTCCAAGCGATCCCACACCAGCCGATCCAATTCCTCGCGGGCCGCCTCGTTTTGGATGCGCTCCACGATCTCGCCAGCAAAGGCGTGCATGATCATACGACGCGCCGCTTCCTCGTCCAACCCACGGGCGCGCAGGTAAAAAATCTGCTCGGCATTCATCTGGCCGATCGTCGCGCCGTGCGTGCACTTTACGTCGTCCGCATAAATCTCCAGTTGCGGCTTGGTATCGATGGTGGCGCTGTCGGAGAGCAGCAGGTTTTTGTTGGTCTGCTTGGCGTCCGTTTTATCCGCGCCCTTGTGCACGTGGATGCGCCCGTGAAACACCGCCCGCGCATCGTCATCCAGAATGCCATTAAAATACTCGTGACTGTCACAGTAGGGCTGGGCGTGGTTCACGACCATATGATGATCGATCAATTGCCCGGCGCGCGGCAGGTACAGGCCATTGAGTACGGCCTCAATACCGGTGCCGTTAAGATGCGCACGGAGATTGTTGCGCGCAATGCGCCCGCCCAGCGCCAGCGAATGATGCGCCACCCGGGCATCGCGCCCCATCGTGGTGTGCAGCGCCCCAACATGAAACGCGCCGGTGTGTTCATCCTGAAATTTCACATGCTCCACCTGCGCGTTATCCGCGGCATGCAGTTCGGTTAAGGCGTTGTTGAAATAACCGGCCTGCGTGCCCGCCCAGCTTTCCAGCACGGTCAGCTTGCTGTTGGCACCGGCACTGATGTAACCGCGCACATTGGCGGTGGTGCCGGCGTTACCCGTGCTGAGGTAATACACACGCACCGGTACTGTGAAATTCACGTTGTCCGCCACGCTGACGAAAGGACCATCCGGGGCCGCAGCAGCATTCAATGCGGCAAAGGCATCCTCCGCTGCGGGAGGGGCAGGGCAGTCAGCCGTCGCAAGATTGCGCACCTCTACCCCGGCCGGCAATTCGCCAATTTGCGAAAGGCTCTCAGAGTAATAGCCGTTAACAAAGACCAGTTGCGGGCCTTCAACGTCTGCAAACACGCAACCTTCCAAGGTGGCATCGGCATCAACCGACGCAGCGCAAAAGTTCAGCTCGGTGATCGGCTTGATCGGGGTGAATCGCCAGTCCTCATCGCGAGGGGTGGGAAAACCCAGCTCCGCTACGCGCGCGCGCCCGGCCGCATCGCCCTTGGGCAGGGCAGCCAGCAGCCGATCGACAGCGTCGCGGTTTTGGGCGGGAGCAACCATGGGTTAAGCGGCTTTTTCCTCGATGATCCAATCGTATCCGCGCTCTTCCAGCTCAAGGGCGAGTTCCTTGGGGCCGGTCTTCACAATGCGGCCATCGACCAGTACGTGCACGTAATCGGGCACAATATAATCGAGCAGACGTTGGTAGTGCGTGATGACCAGCTGCGCGTTGTCGGCGCGCTTGAGATGATTCACGCCGCCGGCCACGACCTTGAGCGCGTCGATGTCGAGGCCCGAGTCGGTTTCGTCCAGCACGGCAAACGTCGGATCGAGCAGGGCCATCTGCAAAATCTCCGCACGCTTTTTCTCGCCACCGGAAAAGCCCTCATTCACCGAGCGCTTGAGGAGCGATTCGTCGAGCTCAAGCAACTGAATCTTCTCGCGCATCAGCTTGAGGAAATCCACCGCGTTGAGCTCCGGCTCACCACGGTGCTCGCGCAGGGCGTTCACGGCGGCGCGCAGAAAATAGGTCGTGTTTACGCCGGGGATTTCAACCGGGTACTGAAACGCGAGAAAGAAACCCTCGCGCACGCGCTCCTCGGGTCCGAGGTCGAGCAGGTCCTGACCTTTGTAGCTGACCGAACCGGCACTAATGTCGTAACCCTCGCGTCCGGCCAACACCTGCGCCAGCGTGCTCTTGCCACTGCCGTTGGGCCCCATGATGGCGTGCACTTCACCGGCGTTGATCGACAAATCAATCCCGTTGAGGATCATTTTGCCCTCCACGCCAGCCTGTAAATTCTTGATTTCTAACATGCTAAATTATCCCACACTCCCTTCGAGGCTCACATCCATGAGTGCCTGTGCTTCCATCGCAAACTCCATCGGCAGCTCCCTGAAGACTTCCTTACAGAAGCCATTCACGATCATGTTCACCGCGTCCTGCGTCTCGATGCCGCGCGCGTTGCAGTAAAAAATTTGGTCCTCACCGATCTTAGAGGTGGTGGCCTCGTGCTCCACCTTGGCCGAGGGATTTTTCACCTCAATATACGGAAACGTGTGCGCGCCGCATCGACTCCCGATCAGCAACGAATCACATTGGGTAAAGTTGCGCGCGTTGGTGGCGTTCTTGCCCACCTGCACGAGGCCACGATAACTGTTCTGACCTTTGCCCGCAGAGATGCCCTTACTGATGATTGTGCTGCGCGTGTTCTTGCCGAGATGAATCATCTTGGTGCCGGTGTCGGCCTGTTGCGCGAGGTTTGCGAGGGCCACGGAATAAAATTCACCCACCGAATCGTCACCACGCAAAATCACACTCGGATATTTCCACGTGATCGCCGAGCCGGTCTCCACCTGCGTCCAGCAAATCTTCGATCGATCGCCTTTGCAAATGCCCCGTTTGGTGACGAAATTGTAAATGCCGCCGTGCCCGTCCTCATCGCCGGGATACCAGTTTTGCACGGTGGAATACTTGATCTCCGCATCGCCCAGTGCCACGAGCTCCACCACCGCGGCGTGCAGCTGGTTTTCATCCCGCATTGGTGCCGTACACCCTTCCAGATAACTCACGTGACTGCCTTCATCGGCGACAATCAGTGTGCGCTCAAACTGTCCCGTCTCCGCGGCGTTTATTCTAAAATAAGTGCTCAATTCCAACGGGCAACGCACCCCTTTCGGGATGTAAACAAACGAGCCGTCACTAAACACCGCCGAGTTCAGCGTGGCAAAAAAGTTATCCGTGTACGGCACCACCGTTCCGAGGTATTTCTTGATCAACTCCGGATGATCGCGCACGGCCTCGGAGAACGAACAGAAAATCACGCCGTGCTTGGCCAGCTCCTCCTGATGCGTAGTGCCCACCGACACGCTGTCGAACACCGCATCCACCGCCACGCCCGCCAAACGCTCGCGCTCGTGCAACGGTACGCCCAGCTTATCATAAGTCTCCAGCAGCTTGGGATCCACCTCATCCAAACTCTTCGGCCGATCCTTGTCCTTCGCACCCGGGGCCGAGTAATAGCTGATCGCCTGATAATCAATCGGCTCATACTGCACATGCGGCCAACGCGGTTCCTCCATCGTTTGCCAATGGCGGAACGCCTTCAGCCGCCAGTCGAGCAGCCACTCCGGCTCCTCCTTCTTGGCCGAGATGTGCCGGATCACATCCTCGTTCAGCCCCGGCGGCAGGGTGTCCGTTTCCACATCTGTGTAGAAACCCCACTTGTATTCCTGCTCCACGTACTGATCAATGACCTCGCTCTCGCTGCTGCTCATTGGGCCACCCCCTGCTCCGCACACGCCGGGCAAATGCCTCGCATATTCATTTCGGTTTGCGTTACTTGAAATCCTCGCGGCACGCGAAACCCACTCGTGCGTGGTTTGGCCGTCCCATCAAAATCCGTCACCTCACCGCACTCCTCACACAGAAAATGCGCGTGCTCATCCATGTTTGGGCAGTACCGCGTCGCTGCGCGATCCAGATGCACCTGCTTCACCAGGTGATGTTTCACCAGCGCATCAAGGCAGTTATAGACCGTGGCCATGGAGATCTCCGGCTTCTCCGCCTTGGCCTGCATGAAAATCTCATCAGCCGTCGGATGTTCCTTGGCGTGATCGAGCAACACCCCATACACCACGCGCCGCTGCGCCGTCGGCCGCAACCCGGCCTCGGCAATACGGGCACCTGCCGCACCGCGCTCCCGGTGCGGCGGCACAAACACTGTGCGCGCCTTCACATCCTTCATGGGGCAGCACAACCTCGTGGATTCAGTTGAGACTGTCAACCTGAATTAGAACAATTCTAAATATGATTCTCATCAAATCCCCAGAGCAGAGTGGTGTTCGCGCTTCAGCATCCGTATTCTTTGGCCCATGGCATCTGACTGGACAGTGCTGGCGACCGCTTCCACTATTGAAGGTGTGGGACAGGCTTCGGCTGAATTACTCATCGACTCCGGCTGCGAGATTCGCCTGCCGGATACGTTTCAGGCGCATCCCGCCACGACTTTAAAACCTCTACTAACCGGCGTGCAGGGTATTTATGCGGGAGTCGATGAGTTTTCCTCAACGGTCTTGGCCAGCGAGGAGGCCGCGGAACTCCAGATCATCTCCCGCTGGGGCGTGGGCTACGATAGCATCGATGTCGCCGCGGCCACCGAGCTGGGCATCGTGATCACCTACACCCCCGGCCTTTTGGAT
>WTHG01000057.1 GCA_011523245.1 Verrucomicrobiales bacterium
GCACATTCACAAGGGCGAGATCATGCGCGTGAAGGAAATCAAAAGCGCCAAGGCCGGGGACGATGGCGTGACCATCGTGGCGGACATCGAGTGGCGTACCGGCAAAGTAGGCAACAGCGATGACCTGCTGATCAGCGAAACCCGCACGCTCACAGTCTCCAAGGTCGACGGCGTGACACAGGTGGATTTCCACACTGAACTAACCGCCGCACGCGACCTCACATTGGGCGGCGATCTACAACATGCCGGCTGTCATTTCCGTGCGCATACCGAGGTGGCCGACAAGGGCACTAAATTCACCAGCTACCTTTGGGAACCCGAAGGCAAGGTGGCCGGTAACGGCAAGATTTTGAGCAAGGAGTGGAAGTGGAACCGCCTGCAATTCCAGCTCGGCGGCAATTGGTACAGCGCCACGCAATTCAACAGCCCCAACCAGCCGGTGGAGGAACTGTCCTGGCGTAACTACGGCCGGTTTGGTTTCTTCTTCAAAAAGGATCTCAAGCAGGGCGAGACGCAGAAGCTCGATTACCGCTTCCACATTTCACCCAGCGACCAGCCGGCACTCGAGAGTTTCCCACCGCAGGTCAGCAAGGGTCAGGAAACCCGCTGGCGCGCCGCCGCCCAAAAGGCCTACGGCGAATTTGTAAAATCCCTGAAGTAACTCCAACTCGCACCGTCCAAATTTAACTAATCCATAATGATCAAAAATAGCATCCTCACAATCGCCGTCCTCAGCCTAGGTATCAGCGCCCTGGCCGAAGACTGGACCAACTGGCGCGGCCCGAACTACAACGGCGCCACCAGCGGCAAGAACCTGCCCGTGAAGTTTTCCAAAACCGAAAACATCGCGTGGCAAACCGAACTGCCTGGCCCTGGAGCCGGCACGCCGATCATCGTGGGTGACCGCGTGTTCCTGAGCTCTGCACGCATTGAGAACGCCGCCAGCGGCAAGGGCCAGTTACTTGCGCTCTGTCTCGACCGCAAAACCGGTAAGACTCTGTGGGAACGCAACGCCGGCAGCGGCTACCGGCCCAACGGCGACGGCGCCGATTACCGTCTCGACAACCGCGGCACCTACGCCTCGCCTTCACCCGTCACCGATGGTGAGACCGTGGTGTTCTTTTACGGCAACGGCGACCTCGTCGGGTTCAACATGAAGGGAGACAAACTCTGGGCCCGTAACATCCAGAAGGACTACGGCGACTTCACCTTTCAGTGGACCTTCTCCGCCACGCCCACACTCTATGAGGACAAGCTTTACCTGCCCGTGCTGCAACGCGACGAACCCGTGCACGGCCGCGGCAAGGCGAACAATCCCTCCTTCATCCTCGCCATGGAGCCCAAGACCGGCAAGACCCTCTGGAAACACGTGCGGCCCAGCGAAGCCAACAAGGAATCCCTTGAATCCTTTGGCACCATCATCCCGCACAACGGCGAACTCCTGATCGCTGGCGGCGATGTGCTCACCGGACACAATCCTGATAACGGCAAGGAAAACTGGCGTTCGGGCACTTGGAACCCCGGCCATCGCGAACAATGGTGGCGGCTCGTGCCTTCACCCGTGGCTGGAGACGGCGTCGTGCTCGTGTGCGCCCCCAAAAAACAACCCGTGTACGCCTTCAATCCCGACAAGGGCGCCGATCTCGTTTGGAAGAGCGAAGGTCAGATCAGCAATAACAAAGACATCCTGACCAGCGACGTAGCCACGCCGCTTTATTATGAAGGCAAATTCTTCGTGGTGTACGGCGAAGGACGTGACAAAACCATTGCTGCCTGCGAACCCAAAACCGGCAAAATCCTCTGGACCACCGATTTGGACAGCAACAAACTCGTCCGCTGCTCGCCCACCGCTGCCGACGGCAAAATCTATCTGCAAAACCACGGTGGCGAGGTGTATGTGCTCGAATCCAAGAGCGGCAAGATTCTGCACCGCACCGAGATGGGCGAATCGCGAGACGACCAAATCCGGTCCAGCATCGCCATCGCCGGTAACCAACTCTTCATCCGCACCAACACCAAGCTCTACTGCGTGGGCAAGTAAGCGGAGGGAAATCCAGAATCACCAAACGGCCCGGATCAATCCAGGCCATCGTGTGATTGTGTAACAGGACAAACTAAAACTTAAAGATCAGATCCGCCTGCATGCGGTTATTGCTCTCATCATCCGTGCCGTCCTCGGATTGAGTATCATAAACCGTCAGGGCGACCTGCACATTATCATAGATCATGTACTTACCCTGTAACCGGAATCCTTCCACGTTTGTACCGGAATGATACGAGTTCGCCGTATTGGCTCCCCACGCACCGAAGTCCGAGTCGCTGAGATCATCCCAGATGGCATCGCGCTCAATGCTCCGGTACCCCAGGCTGGCTTCCCATTGACCCGCTTTCTTGGCACTACCCAATTTGACGCCGGTAGCAAAACCAGTGTCCTTACTCGCAGCACCTACCTGGTTGTTGACCCACGTTCCGTAGATCTTGACCCCTGGCCCGGTTTTGAAGCTCAACGCACCATCAATAAAGACCGGAGTGTATCCCACGCCTGAGCTGTTGCCTTTACGCTTTGATGCCCCTGCCTGACTGAGGCCACCAAAGTCAACCGTGTAAACGCCCAAGCCCAGATCCCAGTTGGTGGTAGCATTGAGAGAAGAGCTAGCCGTCACCTGCGCCATGTACATGGCGTTCATGTTCGTAGAGGCGTGTTTCTTCTCACCATTGATCAAATAAGCACCTCCATGGAAACCTACATCTACACTACCGGCGGTAGTGCTGTAATGGGCTTCCAAACCCTCCGGAGTAATGTCGCCATCAAAAAAGACTTTAGAAACCTTCCAGCCGGTCTTTTCAAAGTTTTGCATTTTACCACCAATGAAGGTTACTTCCCCAATATCCATGGAGGCCCATGCCTGATCGAGGCTGATGGTATCGCGGGCAAACCCGTTACTAAAAGTTTGGTTGGTGGAACCAATATCATCATCGCTATTTTCGCCTCCCGTCGCCAAGCGGAAGCCGACTTTCACGCCGTTGTTCATATCGGCCGTGCCGCCGAAGCGGAATCGATAACGCCAGCGATCATTGGCGCCATCCCCAGCAGAGTTGCTATCCTTGGTATGATCATAGCGCAAGCGCAGGTCCCCTTTGAGCGTTAGGCTGTTAACCCAGCTGGGCATGCTATCGTTGAATTCGGTGTTGGATTCCTCGGCGAGCACATCGGCCTCGGCTTGAGTAATCACACCCTTCTCAACAAGCTTTTTCAGGAGGCTAGCATTGTCTCCTGCTTCTACGTGATTAACCAAAGCTAACCCAGTCAGGGCGCATGCTATGGCGGATTTTGTTGTGTTCATTTTTAATATGTAGATTGTCAATATTTACTCAGGGCACTCTTAACTTCCAACTTTTATGCCGAGAGAACCATCTATGCTGTCCGTCACATATCCGTGGCAGGCATGTTACGGTTTTGCAATAATATTAACCATAACGGCCCTCAATGTAGTCCGCTGTTTTTTCGTTTTTCGGATTGAGGAACAAGTCCTCCGTGCGATCCTGCTCCACGATATTGCCCAGTAGCATAAAAATACAATCATCACTGATCCGACGAGCCTGAGCCATGTTGTGGGTTACGATAACGATGGTGTATTGCCCTGCGAGTGAGCGCATGAGTTCCTCAACTGCTGTGGTGGCTTCCACATCCAGCGCAGAACACGGCTCGTCCATCAAAATCACATCGGGCTTAAGTGGCAGAAGCCGAGCAATACAGAGTTTCTGTTGCTGCTCAAGCTGCAGATCAGTTTCCTTATCGTGCAGCCGATCCTTGAGGTCAGCCCACAGACGCACCTCGCCTAAGGCTTCTTCAACAGCTTGATCCAGCACAGACTTACTCAGTTCACTGCGCCGCTTGTGGATACGCAGGCCGAACACGACGTTTTCGTAAACGGAAATCGGCAGCGGATTGGGCCGCTGAAAGACCATGCCCACGGACTTACGTAGCTCGATGAGCGATACGTCATCGTCGTAAATATTTTTGCCAAGGATGTCGATCATGCCCTCGGTGCGAACGTTTCCGTAGCGCTCGTTCACGCGATTGAGGCAGCGTAGGAAAGTGGTTTTACCGCAACCGCTGGGGCCGATCAGGCCGGTGATCACACCATCTCGAATGCGGGTGGATACACCATCCAGCGCTTGAAAATCGCCGTACCAAAGGCTCAGGTCCTCCGTTACAATTGCATGTTCGCGTTGAGCACTCATCATCGGATCACCCAAAATCTCCACTCACAAATGCATTGGTCTTGGGCTGTTTAGCATTGCCGGAGAACATCGGCTCCGTATCGCCAATCTCCACCACCTCGCCGTTGAGCATAAACATCGTACGATCAGCCAGCCGGCGTGCCTGTTGCACGAGGTTGGTCACGAGAATGATCGTCATTTCCTTGCGCAGATCTTTAAGAACGTCCTCAATCTTCATCGTGGTGACCGGATCGATGGCGATTGAAAATTCATCGAGACATAAGACCTCTGGCTGATGGCTTAATGCACGGGCGATGGTTAGCCGCTGCTGTTGGCCGCCCGAGAGCTTGGTACCCAGCGAGTCGAGCCGGTCCTTGACCTCATCCCACAGGGCCGCCTGCTCAAGGCATTTTTGCACCAACCCATCAAGTTCCTCTCCGTCCTTCATCCCAAAACTGCGCGGCGCAAAGGCGACGTTATCGTAAATGGAAAGCGGTAACCCTACCGGCAAAGGTGCCACCATGCCCACGCGGCGGCGATATCCGTACACGTCCTTGATGTGATAAATATCCTCCCCATCCATCTCCACCAGCCCGCCCATGCGCGAGCCAGAGGTGAATTCCAAGGTACGGTTCATGATCTTCAACAACGTCGTCTTACCGGACTGCGCAGGCCCGATGATGCCGAAGATTTCATTCTCCCGCACATCAAAGGAAATTCCATGAATGACCTCCTCGCTCCCGTACCAGGCACGAAGGCTATCCACGTTTAACTTGGGTGTGCCGGCTACCATTTTCGATGCGTACGCAGATAATACCGGAAAGCGATGGATACAGAGTTAAATAACAGCACCACTCCGAGCAAGACCACCGCCGTTCCATAAGGAATGGCTTGCGCGTACTCAAGGGCCGCTTGGGTCATCGGCACCATTTCGCCGGTCTCCGGATTGGGCAATTTATCCGGCACTTTCCACCCCATGGACGTGTAGTAAAGGTGATACGAAAGCGCCATAAACTTCTCGCCCAATAAGTAATACACCGTTTCACCCTGCCTAAAAGTAATGCTGGCTGCGGCGCCGGTAATCATGATGGGAGCTGTCTCTCCGGCCGCGCGGGACACCTCCAGAATAACCCCGGTCAAAATTCCGCTGATCGAATTGGGCAGCACCACGCCACGGATGGTCTGCCAGCGACTCACGCCCAAGTTCCACGAGGCTTCACGGAAGGACATGGGAACAGCCGAAAGCGCCTCTCGCGTGCTAGTAATCACCACGGGCATTGTCATCACCGCGAGTGTCAGTGAGGCCGCGATCACCGATTCGCCCAAGCCGGCAAACATGACAAAGGCCCCTAATCCAAACAAAGCGTGGACAATGCTCGGCACCCCAGCGAGGTTGATAACAGCGAGGTTAATTAGGCGCGTGAGCCAGTTGTCTTTTGCGTATTCATTAAGGTAAATACCTGCCATCACGCCGACTGGCGCAGCCACCATCAATGACAAGACGACCAAATATATTGTCCCTAAAATAGCAGGCCAAATACCGCCAGCACTCATGAGGTCGCGCGGGATATCGGGAAAGAAATTCAACGACAATACTGGCAGCGCCTTGTGTACAAGGAAACTGACCAGCAAAATCACAGCTAACGCCATCATAAGCGTCACCATAAATAAGAGGACTTTCACCCACTTTTCGCGGGATTCCTTCTTTTGAGTGAAGGTCGTCTTAGTAAAGCGCTGTGAATCGTTCATTTTCGCTTAACCCCGTGTATCACCAGATGTGCGGTGAGGTTGACAATAAAGGTGATGGAAAAAAGCAGAACCCCTAGCAGGAACAACACCTGATAGTGGTCGCCACCGTTCACGGTGTCGCCCATTTCTTTAGCAATGGTGGCTGTCATGGTTTTCACAGACACCAATAAATCAAGGAACGGCGCATCAGAACTGAAGGGATTGTTATCTGCGTTTCCGGTGGCCATGAGGACCGCCATGGTTTCACCCACCACCCGGCCCATGCCCAGCAACACTGCGGCAAGCAAACCGTTTTTGGCACCAGGCAGCAACACGCGATATACCATTTGCCATTTTGTCACCCCCAAGCCAATGGCCGCTTCCCGGTAAGAATCGGGAACTGCATTCAAAGCGTCCTCACTGATGGAGACGATAATTGGCATGCTCATCAAGGCCAGAATGATGGCCCCATTTAACAACGACACACCTGCATCTGCCCCCAATTCTTTCATGTACACGGAGGTGATCTTTAGCCCGATAAACCCCCAGACCACAGATGGAATTGCTGCCAACAGTTCGATGACTACTTTCAGAATTTCCTTCAGCCGCGGACCGCAGAATTCTGAAATGAAAACGGCGCCGCCCAAGCTGAACGGCACCGTGATGATCATCGCCACAAGCGCCACACTAAAAGTGCCTAGAATAATCCTAGCAGCACCGTAGCTCGGCGGGGTGTGAGTAGGATCCCACTTCTCAGAGGTCAAAAGCTCACTGATACTGAAGTCGTCGCTAAATAGCAGTCCCTTGCCTTCCCAGAAGACAAAGATGAAGATGGCAAATACAAACACCACCGCGCTGATACCGCTGACGCGGATCGTCCATTCGATCAGGCCTTCGGAGAAGGCTTTCCACTTGGAGCGCTGCAGCTGCATCAGACGCGGCGGAGGATCAACATTACTTTTGCTGGTTTGGCACGTAGCCGGTGCCTTCTACAATCTTTTGCCCTTCAGGCCCCATGCACCATTCTAGGTACGCCTTCACGTGTGGCTTGGGTTCGCCCAGAGTGTACATGAACAACGGCCGAGCAATGGGATAATCTCCGCTTAAGGCATTTTCATTATTAGGAGCAAAGGCTTTGTCCCCCTCTTTTTTGCTCACTGGCACCATCTTCACTTCATCAGTGGCATATCCCATGCCACTGAAACCAATGGCAGCCGGTGTTTTCCCGCACAGCTCAACCACTTCCTTTGAGCCATGCATGCCCAGCGCACCAGACTTGAAGGTTTTCCCCTCAGGGATCACCGTTTCCTTAAAGTACACATAGGTGCCCGAGTTTGAGGTTCGGCTCACACGCACGATCTCATCTTTACCACCGGGCGCCTCAATGCCCAACTGGCTCCATTTCGTGATGGTGCCGTCTTCACCATAAATTTGGCTAAGTTGTTCGATGGTGATTTCCTCTATCGGATTGTCCTTATGGACAAACACGGCCAAGCAATCGAGCCCCATAATGTATTCCTTGGGCTTTACACCGTGCTTTTCCTGAATTTCCGCCTCTTCCGCGGGCTTAATCGAGCGACTGCAATTAGCAACGTCCACCACGCCGTTGATCAGACCAGCAATACCAGTGCCTGACCCACCACCAGATACTGCAACTCGCACATCCGGATTTTTTGCTGAGTACATCTCGCTCCACGCTTGCGCAAGCTGCAGCATTGTATCCGAACCCTTGTTCTGGATATTGGTCGAGCCACCATCAACACCACCTCCTGCTTCGCGCTTACCACAGCCTAGTTGGCCGAGAAACGGAATCACTAGTGATATGACTAAGTACTTATTGATGTTCTTTTTCATTTTTATCGTTTGTTATTTTTTTTTGCTCACCCAAAATAGCCTGCGCTAGATCTTGTATTTGTTCGGATAAAAATTCGTGTTTCTCCTCAAGATTGGTGTCCTTAATTTTCCAGCGGATACCAACCGTACGAGTCGGTGGCGGCGGAAATGCCTGAACACCCTTTTTACTAAGAGCTACGATGACTTGGTAATGCTCGAGGTTTGGGATGTGCTCAATGGACTTGGTTATATTGCTGGATATATCCAACCCCTTGGCCTTCAAGTGCGCCACCGCTTCCTCATCGAGTGCGGCCGGTTCAATACCCGCGCTGCTGAACACAAAATTCGCGTGCTGACCAGCGTTACCGATG
>WTHG01000436.1 GCA_011523245.1 Verrucomicrobiales bacterium
CGTAACCCCCGCCTCCAGGGAACCTGCACGGCGTCATCGGGCCGCTTCATTCCAAGCTCCATGCTTTCTCTTACCCTCAAGCCACCTCAGGCCGGATGGAGTCCGAATGGGTTCAAACTCAGGGAGATATCAAACTATTGGAGAAATTTCTTGCCGCCAAGAAATCGCGTCAGGCGGTTTTGCGTAAAACCACCGGGGATCTAACCCGTGAGCGTACTGATCGGCAAAACCGCATTCGGGTGGCTAAAGGTGAAATGGATCGGGCATTAACGGTTTTGAATCAAACTTCGGCGGAGCATAATCGACGGCTTACCGAATATGGCAACGCGATCAATAAACGCTTCGAAGCTGCCCGGAATCTCGATGATGCCGAGAACACGCTAAAGCGCGAACAGTATACATTGATCCAGTATGAGGCTGATGCAAAATTGCGAGAGCAGGAATGGGCTCGCCGCGAACGGGAGCTGAAGGCAGCCGAAGCCATCCTAGCAGCGGCGGATCGAGCCTTAAAAGGGGCTGAAACAACCAAAGCAGGTTTAAAAGATCCACTGGATGGGGGACAAAACACTGTGCTTGGACCATTGAACGGCTGGTTTGAGGCACAGGAACAGGCGGTGCATTTCCCTAAGGAAACAGTGCTGGAGGTGAATAGGATGAAGGGGGAACTGGAGGCCGGGCGGTTACGTTGGGCGCCGTCAGTCACCGCCCGTGAGACTGCTCTTAAACAGGCCGAGGCGACTGAAAAACAGTCTGCGGCGGCGCACGCTAAGAATCTCAAGGATAATGAGGTCCTAGACCAGCTCCTCAAGGAAGCGGAAACTGCCGATAAAACACAGCAGGCCAAGCAAGCTGCCGCGATCAAGGCTCTGACTGATGCCAGCAACAATTTGCGTGATGCGCGCTATCGCGCAGGGGCCAAGGAACGTGAGTGGCTGGAAGCGGTTTTCCAGCACGAACGCTATCGGGTCCAAAAGCGTGCCGTGCTGGGCTTTGAGTAAGGGATAAAAAGGTTGCCCCCGGGCGCGGTATCCGGATAACTTCCCGCCGGTTGCCTCGGTAGCTCAATGGTAGAGCAGTTGACTCTTAATCAATTGGTTGGGGGTTCGAGTCCCTCCCGGGGTACCAGTTTTCTTTAAATCCCAACGCGCGCAGTAGAGAGCAAGGCGGTTTATGAACCTTGAACAAGGCATCGTACTGGGCGTCATCGTGGGCATCTTCGGCCTATTCGCCTGGGGTAAGTGGCGCTACGACATCGTGGCTGTGGTCGGCCTGTTCACGCTGGTGGTGGCCGATGTGATCGTTGATAAAGTGTTGGGTCGAGGGGACTCGGTCTTGATCGATCCTGAATCGGCTTTGGCTGGGTTTGGGCATCCAGCTGTGATTACCGTGGCCGCCGTGCTGGTGATTAGTCGCGCTTTGCGCAACAGTGGGGTGGTGGATCTGATCACGCGCCAGTTGGCGCCCTTCGCCAAGAATCAGACCTTGCACATCGCAAGCCTGTGCGTGGTGGCCGCGGTGCTGTCAGCTTTCATGAATAACGTTGGCGCGCTGGCCTTGTTGCTGCCGGTAGCCTTGAAAACAGCCAACGAGCAGGGTCGTTCGCCGAGCTTGATCCTCATGCCCCTAGCGTTTGCCAGCATTTTGGGAGGCATGATCACCATGATCGGCACTCCGCCGAACATCATAATCTCCACATTTCGGGCACAGGAAGTTGGAGGGGAAGCATTTGGCATGTTTGCTTTCGCGCCGGTGGGCGGTTTGGTGGCGTTGTTGGGTGTGGTATTTGTGACGGTGATTGGCTGGCGATTGATTCCCAAAGATTCCCTCAAACCCGCGGGACAGGATGAGATGTTTGCCCTGAAGGAATACATTACCGAGGTGCGTGTGCCGGAGGAATGTTCGTTTATAGGGATGACTTTGGGCGAGGTAGAAAAGGAAACGGGCGAAAAGATGATGATCTTTGGGTTCATCAAAAAGGACGGCAAGGTGGTGACGCCCAACCGCAATAATCTGGTGCGAGCCGGCAGCCGTTATTTGGTGAAGGTGGATCCAGTGGATCTCAAGGCGATAATGGACC
>WTHG01000526.1 GCA_011523245.1 Verrucomicrobiales bacterium
GTGCTGCCAGTATAGTTTTTTAAATCAGCCTTGGTTTGGGTGAGTTTCGTTTGGAGGCTGGAAAGGTCTGTGTTCAGTTTACGGGTGTTGCTTTTATGTTTGGAACTCTGCCACCACAGGCCGGCTACGCTGGTGAGTGCTATGAGAATGATGCTACCTATGAGGGCGATAGCGGTTTTCTTGGGGACAGTGTCGCGGGCGATTTCGGCGCGTAATTGATCGGAGGAGGGCACGTTGGGCACGAGGCCCATTTCGCTGGCGGGCATCCAGTCGCTCATGCCTTCGCGAAACACGGGCACATCGGCTCCCAGCTGGCCGTCGCGGATCATGCCTTGAAGCGTGGCTTTGCTGACGCCTTCGCTGTGTTCTCCGTCATGGACAAAGAACCACTGTTCCGATTCATTCATCGTTCTGCCTCAGCGTAGAGGGAGTGGTGCAAAGATCAAGTCTAGTTCATTCCCTAGCGGTGAATGTAATCGCCGGGGGCAACCTTCTCGATGCCTTGGCCCTCGAAAAGGGCGATCGAAACGGTGGGCTGGGCGCTTTCAATGCGTAAACGGCCCAAGAATTGGCCGGAGCGGTTAAAGATACGGTAGGAATCCTGATTCGCCAAACCGTGCGTGGAGCCGCGGGTTAAAACAACGAATCTGAGCTTGGGGTTGACATTGCTCACGCGTGCCACGGCCTGATCAGTGGGTGGGGCGACACTGGTTTTGGGGGTTGATTGTGGCGAGGCGGTTGCCTGGGTTTTTAAGGTGTTTTCCAGTTCGGATATGCGGGCCTGTGCGGTGGCTAATTGCTGGGCAAGTTCGGTCTCACGGGGTTTAAGGTCAGAAGCGGCCTGCGTGGCGGCTTGGGTGAATTGTGCCTGTAAGGCCTTGTTTTCCACGGTGGCCTTGGCTAAGTCATTCTGTAATTGGCGAAATTGATGCTCCAATTGAGCGAGCTTAGCATTGGCCAGCGGATCGGCGCGGGTCTGCAGATCATTAATTTGGGTGGAAAGGGTCTGATTGGTTTGATAGGCGGCGGCCAATATTTGCTGGAGCCGCGCGAGTTCGGCGTTTGCTTTCTGTAGACCGGCTGAAACTTGTGTCTGTTCGGTCTGGGCATTTTGCGCGGCTTGCTGCCTATGCGTTTCGTTAGCCTTCACTTGGGTAAGTTCGGTCTGCAGTTGAGTGTATTGCGCACTCAAGGTTTGGAAGCTGTGTTGCCACTGCTGAGCGGTGGGTTGAGCAACGGTTACAGGTTGAGCGGATGGCGAAGTAGCCTCGGGGAGTGGCGCGGTATTCAGAGGATCTAATGGGGGCAAGGGAGCGGTGTCCATTACCATTTTGCCGTGGAAAACAGGCTTTTTAGCGACAGGTTTAAAGGGTTGAGGCGAATTGCGGTGGTTGTGCCAATAGTAGCCTGCACCTCCCAAACCCAAAACCAAGAGGCCTAGCAAGGCGACCCAGCGCGCATTGCCAAGAGTCCTGCCTCCAGAGGTAGAGCGACTAGCATGGATGGCGCTGGCGTGAGCGGGAAGCCAATCCTTTTGAGAAGCGGTCCAAACCAGCGTACTGGGTGGAAGGGCTCCGGATTGGAGCAATCCCTGCAAATCACCGACATCCATTGGCCCGCGTTGTCGGCCCGATTTCAGGTAATACCATTTGGCTGAATCCATTCCTTCTTCAACATAACCCATTTTGGCGGGGGCGCAATGGGCGTTGCCACATTTTCCGAGAGAGGCTAAATTGCCTCCATGAAATACTGGCTATGCGGATTCATTAGTATCGGGATATGGGCTGCGGAACCGCCGAAGGGAGCGCCCCAAAAACCGGCGGAGGCTCAGCCGTATTTGCGCTTTGAAGAAAAAGCCAAGGGCGCCGCTCTGGAAGTGGGCGTGATCCGCCTGCAACACAAGGAGTCTGGGGCATTGGTGGATTTGGTGGGAGCAGTGCACATCGGCGATGCAGCGTATTACCAGCAGCTAAACAAGGAGTTTAAAACGTATGAGTCGGTGCTGTATGAGATGGTAAAACCGGCCAAGCTGGATCCGGCACAATTTCAAAACCGGCCGCCTTCGAGTGTAAGCA
>WTHG01000279.1 GCA_011523245.1 Verrucomicrobiales bacterium
GCACATAGCCCTCAAGGTGATGACGCCTGAAATTGCCGTCAACCCCGATCTCTCCAACCGCTTTACCCAGGAAGCCCTCGTCCTCGGCCGACTGGATCATCCGCACATCGTGCCCATTCACGATCTCGGCGTGGATGCCCAAGGACGTAATTATTACGCAATGAAATTCGTGCGAGGCACCACCCTCAAGGAAGTGCTGCACGGCTTGCGTCAAGGGCAATCGGCTACGGTCGACCGTTATCCGCTCGCGCGCCTGCTCGATATCTTTGGCAAAACCTGTGATGCGGTGGCCTATGCCCATTCCAAGGGCATCATTCATCGCGACCTCAAGCCGGCCAACATCATGATCGGGGAATTCGGTGAAGTGCTGGTCATGGATTGGGGCATTGCTAAAATCCTGAACCAAACCGAAACCACGCCCAAAACCGATCACCCCACTGACGCCTCCGAGGGCACCCGTTATGGCACGGTTATGGGTACTCCGAGCTTCATGGCGCCCGAGCAGGCCGAAGGTCGACTGGATGCTATCAACGAGCGAACGGATATTTATTCACTTGGATCCATTTTATATAACATCCTTGCCTTGCGCCCGCCCATCACCGGCAGCAGTACGGATGCTGAAGTCATGGAACGTATCAAGACCGGCCAGATCACACCGCCGGCCCAGCGCGTTCAGGATCCGCGCGATACAACTGTGCTGTTGCATTGCCCTGATCATCAGGTACCTGAGGCTCTCTCTGCCGTCGCCATGCAGGCCCTGGCTCGGGAGCCTGACCGGCGATATCCCGATGTCCACTCCCTCCAACGCGATGTCGCTGCCTATACCGCGGGCTATGCGCCGATAGCTGAACATGCTGGGTTTTTCCGTCAGATGCGCCTTTCACTACGCCGCCACGCCACTCTGGCAGCAGCATGGAGCGTGATCATCCTGTTAGTGCTTGGCTTCGCCATACACACCCATCATGCCCGCAAAAAACAAGAATACACTATATCCCAATATAAATCGGCCGCGCCTGGCAGCCACGCGTTGGCTGGTAAATTGATGGCGCGCGGCCTGTTTTCCGACGCTCTTGGTCCGGCACAGTTAGCCACGGAATTGGATCCCCAACAGCCGCAGCACTGGCAACGCCTCGCACGCGTGCAACTAGCCCTCCATCGACCAGCCGCAGCCTCCGAAGCCATTCGGCAGGCGAAGAAACTGAATGACTCCAATAAATTCACCACCCAGGCCGGCCCGTTCTGCGAACAATTGGCCCAAACCTACGGTGCCGGTTCCTTGCCCTTGCATGCCTTGGGCTCGGTGTATCACTGGCAACATCGGCGCGGCATGTCTCTGGATGCACGCTACACGCTCAGCCGAATTGCCATCGAGAAAACTAATTCCTGGAACAACACCCAAGCCGCTCTGCGGCAACTCGGCCTTCCAGGCCGCGCCAGCCGCGATAAACATGGCTACCTCAGGATCAACCTCGGCAGTTCCAAGGTAAAGGATCTCTCCCCGTTCACTCGATTGCCGGTGTACTCCATGAACCTCTGGCAAACTCAAGTAAAGGATTTGAAGGCCCTCCGTATGATGCCGCTCCGACAACTGTCTCTGGCGTACACTAAAGTCACCGATCTCGCCCCACTAAAAGGCCGGCCCCTGCAATCGCTCACCGTCGCGTATTCACCGGTCGAAAATCTTGCACCACTAACAGGTGCGCCGCTGGTCCATTTACATTTGAGCGGCACACGCGTGCATGAATTGGCGCCTCTACAAAAGATGCCGCTGCAAACCCTGCATTTGGACAATACGCCCGTGCGCGATCTCTCTGCCCTAGCCGGTTTACCACTGAAGGAATTGCGGCTGGATGGCTGCACGGAGTTGCGCGATCTCACTCCATTGGCCAAGTGCACGGATCTGGAAGTGCTCACCTTGCCTCGTGATCATGGTGAAATAGATTTTCTGAGAAATTTACCGAAGCTCAAGAAGCTTTCTTACCGCTACGATACCGATCCTTCGAAACTAGAGCCAACGTCACAATTCTGGCGAACGCGTAGTCTAGCCCAGCGGCGTTAATTATTTCAAAGGCTTGAACGCCTTCACTGCGGTCTGGACCTGATCTACTTCCTGTTTGGTCAGTTTCTCGGCCACGTTCCTGACAGCAGCCGTAGCGCCATTCGCCTTGGCCTTGGCAGCCAGCTCCAACCACTTCAGAGCCTCGCTTGGGCGACTTTCGCTGAGGGATTTTCCAAGCTCCAACTGCGCAGCCGCATCGCCAAAATGGGCCTTCACCCACAGTAACCGGGCTTTCTCATCAGGCGGCGCCTTCCATGACCTGGACCGCGTGAGACCACTAAGAATTTCCTCAGGTTCCAGCCCGCTGGTAATCACCCCCTGCAAAGCTCGCAGATTGCGCTCCTGCTCCTCGGAGGTATTACCGCGGCGGGCAATCAAGGACCAGTAATAGGCCTCAGACAAATTCTTCTCCAATCCATCACCCTTGGCGCACGCCACCGCGTAATCCACCTGAGCCCCGCCATAGCCCAGTTCCGCCGCCAGCTTCCAGTATCGTACGGCCACCGCCGGTTCTTTTTTTCCAGCGCGACCCAGCATCAGAATGCCGCCCAATCTATGCGCAGCCGCCGACGAGCCCTGCGCGGTTGCAGCTTTCAACCATTGACGAACCGCGCCCACATTCACTGGCACACCTGCCCCGATTTCGTGGCGTTGCGCCAGCTCAAGCTGCGCCTTAAGTTCACCTTTTTGGGCGCGCGCGCGAAGGGCTTTCATGTCAGGCCCCCGTTTGGGCGGGGATTCCTTCAAACGAGTCAGCAAGTTCTTCGCTTGCTTGGAAAATTCCGGATTGCGATGCGTCGCCGCCTTGCCCAGCCATTCCATGCCTTGTGCAATATCCTGCTCCCGGCCGGTGCCCTGAATGCATAGCATGCCCAGCTGCACCTGTGCCTGGCCATGCCCTGCCTCGGCGGCCTTGGTAAACCATTCCCCAGCCGTGGTGGGATTACGCCCCACACCGTTACCCAGCAAATAGGCACCCGCTAAATCAAGCTGCGCCTTGACCACGCCGGCATCAGCGGCTTGGGCAAAGAGTTTAGCGGCACGTTCAGCATCCTTCTCCACGCCAATCCCCCGGGCACAGAGAATGCCCAGCTTGGCCCGCGCATCGGCATCGCCTTCCTCTGCGAGCTTTTCCAAACCTGCAGCCGATTTCCGGAATAGCTGCAGAGCCTCGGGCTGACGCGACTCTCCAGCGGAACCCAAAAATAAAATTGAAGCCATTCGATATTGTGCTTTTGCGTTACCTTGATCGGCGGCTAGGCGGGCCCACTTGAGAGCTGTCTGATAATCCTGATCCACGCCGTCAGCCTCAGCGTAACGTTCGGCGAGCTGATACTGGCTGGCGGCATCCCCGGCCTCGGCCTTCTTGAGCGTGGCTTTAAGATCCGCCGCCCACGCCTGACTGGCAACCAAGACCATTCCAATGGTTATCCTGGCGATCTTCATCATTTGTTGGGCTTGAAAGCGCGCACGAGTTTTTTGGCGGCGATGATGTCATCCAGTCCCATGCCGTGGGCTTTGATGAGCTTGGATCGTTCGGTGAGGGCCTCCTCGAGCCCTTGGTTGAAGGCGAGCGTGAACCACTTGTAGGCTTCAATGGGACTCTGCTCCACTCCGTCGCCTTCGGCGCACAAGCGGGCGAGGTCCAGTTGGGCCTGTGCCTGACCGGCGACGGCGTTTTTCAAAATGGTTTTGAGATCGGCTTGTGTCGCAGTCTGGCCGGTGTTGTTAGGATCATACAATACCACGGGAACAAACTGGCGGGCTTCGGCTAGAGCGTTGTTAATATCACTGGCCTGTAGTTCCTTGCTCAACACATTCAGCGCCGGATCGAGCCCTTGTACGCCGCCGCGTTTGGCAAGTGTAAGCCATTTATAGGCGAGGCGCTTGTGATCCAGCCGCTTAGGCAATTTGGCTTCCAATACCCCTTTGCCTTCTAGATACAGAAAACCCAAAGTTCGTTGAGCAAGCGCATCGCCCTGCATGGCACCGCGCCGGGCCCATTTAGAGGACTCCTTGAAATTCGGCTCATCACCCAATAGCCCTTGAGCGTGCATGGTCGCCAACGAAGCTTCGGCAGAGGCGTAGCGTTGATCGGCCGCTTTGCGCATCCACATCATGCCGTTTTTTAAATCCTGTTTGACAACGTCGCCTTCCCAGAGCAATCCCCCTAAACGGGTTTGAGCCTCAGCATAGCCTTTCTCAGCAGCAGGCCGAAACCACCGGATGGCTCCCGCGGGCTTGGTACCGGTTAATTTTCCCGCCAATGCGAGACTTCCCAATCGGGTTTGCGCCGGCAGACTACCCTGATGAGCAGCTTGTTTTAACCATTTGGCACCCTCCTCAAAATCTGGTTCGCCGAAACTGCCGTTGATGTATTCCTCACCCAGAGCTTCGATGGCTTCGGCGTGCTTTTTTTCGGCCGCTTTCTTGAGCCATTCCAGAGCCGGTTGCGGCTCGCGTTGGTCGAGGTGAAACATACCAAGGCTGAACATGGCGTCCGGATTGCCGCCTTGGGCCACAAAGGTCAAGTTGTCCAACCTCAGCGATTGACTGATGGCAGTGCTGGCATTCTCCAACCCCAGTGTGGTGTTGAAGGTTGTCAAGCTGAGCTTGGGCTTAAACTCGCCAACACGCGTGAGTTGATCGAGTTGCTCCAGCGGTTCCAACTCTTTCTTTACGGATACCAACCGGGCGGAGGCATTCTTAGCGGTCTTGGCATCCTCAGCCCGACTGGCCAGAGTGAGCCAATAGAAGGCTTCCTTAGAATCCAGTTTGAGGCCTGCTTCCTTACCTCCGACGGCATACAATAGGCCCAGTAAAAATTGCGCCTGAGCGTGGCCTTGATTGGCGGCTTTGCGCACCCACGGCAGAGCGGCTTTTTTATCGGGCTTCAACCCCAGCCGCCCTTCGCCCACGGTATTGCCGTAGAGGTATTCCGCTTCGCGTAAACCGGCTTTGGCCGCTTGTTTCAAGTGAATCAAGGCGTTGGTTTCCGAAACCACTTCGCCGCCAGCCGAGTAGTGCATGTTCCACAATTGAAACGCCGCCTCAATCGAACCGGCTGCCGCAGAGGTCTTCAAGAGTTCGCGGGCCTGCACCACATCCTTGTCCGTGCCCAAGCCCAGCCGGAACATTTGACCGGCCAAAAAGGCGGCCTTGGCATGGCCTTGGGCAGCAGCGGCGCGGAAACTTTCTAGCGCCCGACGATCATCCGGATTGAAGTGATTAGAGTTTATCAGGCCAAGCTGGTAGAGCTTGCCGAGTTTAAAGAGCGCGTCGGCATTGTTTTGCTTCGCGAGCTTTTGCAGGCCGGGTACGGAGGCGTGCAGCTGCTCGAATCCTGCCTTAACGTCCTGCGCCACGCCCTGCCCGAGCAGTTGTTGGATGGCGTAGCGATACTGGGCGAGGGGATTCTTTTTCAGGGCCCCCACCAAGGCGAAGTCGCCCGCCTGCGCAAGGTCATGTTTTCCCCCGCGGCCCCAGTACAGGGCTTCGGCCCATTCGTAGACGGCCTCGGGGTCGCCTTGTTCGGCTTTTTTGCGAATGGTCTCCAGGTCCGCTTCCGCAATAAGGCTCAACGGAAAAAACAGAATAAGGGCGAGATACCGGTAATTGTTCATGGACGCGCCGGTTAGTTTTGAATCATCAATGTGCCGCGCGGATAATAGACATGAATCTCACGGCGCAACCGATTGAGTTTACGTTCCATTTGGCGCTCGAAAATCTCCTGCCCCAATCGCGTCTCGATCAGCTTATGCACCTGATCGATTGGAATCTCATATTGATCCCATTGCTGAGAAACGTGCAGGAGGTAGTAGGCCTGATCGTCAAAGGCGAGCGCCGTTTCCTTTTCTTCCATCAGAAAAACTTCCGCGGCAATTTCATCACTGAACTCGCGTTGATCATCCTTGTGCACCAACCCGCGATGCCCACCACGCGGCGCGTTGCGTTCGGCGGCAAGTTTCTTGAAATCATCCAGCGACTGAATGCTGTTCTTCAATTCCTGCACTTTGGCAATCGTCATGCCATCTTCAATGCGCGGAATGCGAATGGCGTAGAGATCCACCGTAAGCCCCTTGTTGTTGAGATCCGGATGATCGGCATAATATTGTTTGATGGCCGCCGGCGACACCTGTACGGCCTGGCGCACGGTGCGTTCGGCCTGCCGTAAAATCCAGTCATCGACCAATTCCGATTCGCGTTGATGAACCGTTTTACCCTGAATGCGCAGGTCGGCAATCATTTGGTTCCGGCTACCGTCGTAGCGGTTTTTGATTTCATTACGCAGCAGCAATTCACCCAAACCGGCCGGTTCAACGTAATTCTTTTGGCTCTTGATATTCATTACCAAGAGCGCGTCCTGCTCTAATTTCTTTTGCGCCAAGGCCGGATCGAGACGCGTCAGGCGGGCTTCCCGATTCACGTCCCATTGGGTAATGATGATCTGGCCACCCACCACGGCTTTGATGGCGTTGGCGGTGGCTGGCTGCGCCCATAATACCGGCGCCAACAGCAGGCTTCCCAACATGAACAAAGTCCCTCTCATACACGGCGAATCTAGTGAGGGTGAGATGGATGTCAAGGGTGGCTCATTCACCAGTAGCGGTGTTGGCGGTGAGCCATTCGAGGTAGCGCGCGCTGCCAGCAGCGAGGGGCCAGGCGACAAATTCTGAGGTGTCATACGGATGGGCTTCCAGCACATGAGTTTCCAACTCGGCTAGGCGTGCCTCGGTGGTTTTGAGGATCATCAGGATCTCGGTTTCCTGACAGAGTTTGCCTTCCCACCAGTAATGCGATTCCACGCCGGGCACGAGGTTGGCGCAGGCAGCCAGACGACGTTCGAGAATGCCGGCGGCCAGACGGCGGGCCACGTCCAAGCTCGGTGCGGTAACGAAGACGATGTGATGCATGGGGCAATCTCCAATGCCCCATGGGCAATGTCCAAGCAATTTAGGCATTGGACCTTGGACAATTGCCCCTCCCCCTTTACTCTCCCGCCCATGAACCAGATTAATCTTTCGGGACGGAATGCCGTGGTGACGGGTGGCGCGCGCGGGATTGGCTATGCGATAGCTCAGCGGCTGCTGCAATCCGGCGCCAGCGTCAGCATTTGGGATGTGGATCCCGAGGCGGCCGCCGAGGCCAAGGCCGGCTTGTCCGAGCACGGCACGGTGGATACGCAGACGGTCGAGCTCACCGATGCCGACGCCGTGGCCGCCGCAACCGAAGCAACCATCAGTGCCCTCGGACACATTGATATTCTCTGCAACAACGCCGGTATCGCGGGCGGTAATTATAAGACGTGGGAATATCCGGTGGAGGAATTTCGCCGGGTGATTGATGTGGACCTGAACGCGGTGTTCATCTGCTGCCGCGCTGTGGTGCCGCACATGCGCGAGCGCGGGTACGGCCGTATAATCAATACCGCCTCCATCGCCGGCAAGGAGGGCAACCCGAACGCCAGTGCCTACAGCGCCGCCAAGGCTGGTGTGATCGGCCTCACCAAGAGCCTCGGCAAGGAGCTGGCACCGGATGGCATTTGCGTCAACTGCTTTACACCTGCGGTCATCCAAACCGATATCCTCAAACAGATTACCCAGCAGCACATTGATTATATGCTCAGCAAAATTCCCATGGGACGTTTTGGCGAAGTGGAGGAAGCCGGCGCGTTGGTCGCGTGGCTGGCCAGTGAAGATTGCTCATTTACCACCGGCGGCGTGTTCGATCTTTCCGGCGGCCGTGCCACTTATTAGAATCATCCCATGGACCGCGCCGAAGCCAGTGACAAGATCAAAACCCACTGCAAGACCATAGCTCTTGAGATGATGGACCTGAACCCGGCCATCACCCATCTCGACGATCAAGAAACACAGGAAGCCCTGTTCGAAGCCAGCTACGAACTGACCAAGCAGCTGGAGATTATCAAGAAACGTGTGATCAAGCTCGAACGCCGCGGCGACGCCGGCGCCGATACCTCCACGGAGTTGTGATATGACCCCGGCCGATTTTGCTGACCTGGCAGTGCGCGGCACGGCTTGGTTGGCGATGGCCGGTTATTTCCTCGGCGCCTTTCTCATAC
>WTHG01000403.1 GCA_011523245.1 Verrucomicrobiales bacterium
ATATCGCCATCGTCAAGTTCACCCACAGCGGCTCGCAGATTATCGATTGGACCCCCGAAGGCAGCATGGCCAAGAGCCGGCATCTGTATCCGAAGTTTATTCAGTTCGTGAAGGAGTCTGTGCGGGATCTCACCGCCAGAGGGCACGCGGTGGAGGTCGCCGGCATTTTTTATCACGTCGGCGAAAACGACATGTCCTTCCACCCCTACCGCCGCGATGCCGCCAAGCGCGTGCAGGCGATCGTCAACCAAAGCCGTAAAGACTTGGTAATGCCCAAGCTAAATTGGTACGTCAGCCACCAACCGCCCACCGACGTGGAGCGACTCAACCAGCTGGACGTGGTCACCGACTTCACCAAAGTCGCCGCCGCCGATGCCAACTTCATCCACCTCAAGACGTTTAACCTCCCTCCGCAGGAAAAGATGCTCGTGATCACCACCGAAGGCATCGTGCGATTGGGTGAGGTGATTGCGAACGGGTATCTGGGCAACCAATAAAAAACCCGCGCCGTGGCCGACGCGGGTGAATGGGTTCCACCAAACTTACTTGTTCGGAATTTCGTTCAGCGTGTAATACGCATTCGGGTGCAGGAGTGGGAGGCCGTCCTTGGAACGGATACCGCCGGACACCAGATGATGCACGTGGCCCTTCACGAGGCCATCGACCTTGAGACGAACGCTCTTGTTATCCGCGGCCACAGTGGCGGCCGTCACCTTGGGAGTTACGTGATCGACTTCCGGGCTGCCATAATTGGACTGCAGAATGTAAGTCCACGCCTTCATCGAATAGCTGGCCACATCACCCGCAGTCTTGGAATCAACCTCGTGGGTGAAGGTCAGCTCAAAGCCGTCGGGTTTCACGCGCATTTCATGAATCTCAAAGGGCACCTTGCCGGTCCAGTTCACACGATCGAGCGCAAACCGTTTGCCGCCACGGGCACCCCAACCGCGATCACTGCCGCCCACGAAGAGCGCGCCGCTGGGATCATAGTAGGAGGGAATGTTGCCCGAACCGAATCCGGTCATAAACAGGATTGCCGCGCCCTGATAAACACCGTTGACCTTCTCAAGCACCACGCGGCTGACGTTTGAGTGGCTTTGGTCACTCACCAGCAGCTGATTCTTGAACGGGCCGAATTTTTCGTTGTTGGCAAAGGCAAATCCGCTGGTGGAGTTACCCAGCTTGGAGTGCGGCAACACACAGGCAGGCGGCACGTACTCTTTCACGCGCTCGCGTTCAGCGGGGATGCGGCTTTTGGAGTTTGGCACAACGGGCGGGTTGGGGCCCATGTGCTTTTTCACGAGCGGCAGATCCCACCACTTAAAGCTGGCCGGGTGACTCTGGAACGAGCCCGGTGCCAGATGTTTCAGGGAACTGGAGCCGTTCCACGGCCCTTGGTTGTCCGAGTAAAACACATCGCCGAGGTGGTTCAGCCCGATGCCGCCGGGGCTGCGGATGCCGCTCGCCGTCGGGATCATTTCACCCTTTTTATTCACGCGCACGCACCAGCCGCGGTACGGGGTGTTGCTGTTGAAGGATCCGGTCAGGCAGAGGACCACCCACATATTGCCATCCGGATCGAACTGCGATCCAAAGGCGTATTCGTGATAATCGCCATTGATCCCCCAGCCGTCGCTGACGGTTTCAAAGATATCGGCGCGGCCATCGCCGTCCTCATCCTTGATCCGAGTCACTTCACAACGTTGCGTGGCATAGAGCCAGCCGTCGCTCCAGTGAATTCCCAGCGGCTCGTGCAGTCCACGGGCAAAGAGCTTCACTTTCATGTCGTCCGCCTTGCCGAGAGGATTGCTGACGGTGTATATGTCGCCCCGTCGGGTACTGACGGCGAGGGTGCCGTTGGGCAGCATAGCGATGCCACCGGCCTCCAGCACAACGTTTTCCGGCAACGGAATGCGTGTGAACTTGTAGTAATCCTCCTGCTTCGGTTGAGCCTGTGAGGTGAAGCCGGCCAGAATCAGTCCGGCGATCAGTGTGAATTTCTTCATTATCAAATCTCCTTGTACAGTTTTAATTGAGGTCCCATTCGTACTTGGCGCGCAGGATGGCCTTACCATCGACGGTAACGGGCACCAGCAGTTCCTTGCCATTGGCACCATCACGCAGAATGGGCGCGTCCGGCGTATCGAGCGTGAGCTTGAGGGTATTGCCGACCTTCCAACTGTTGCCTTGTTTTTCAATGAAACCGTCAGCGGCAGCGAGGTAGTAGTATTGGCCACTACCGGTGAGCGTGAGTTGACGGGTAAAGGACGGCAGCGCGCCGGCTTCAGGAATTACGTAATCCTCAATCACGGTTTCGCCCGCGGTATACTTGAAGACCGGCCGTCGGCCTTCCACAAGGCGATAGCCGCGAAACCGCAGGCCCTTGGCGCGGTCATCATCGTTATTGCCCAGCTTCAACTCCGGCCACGGAGCCTTGGCATCGGGCAACACCGCCACCGCCTGCGCGCGCTTGAGGTTGATCAAGTAGTGGCCGCTCGGCGGTTGGAATCCTTGCCCGCGCCCGTTCCAATGCTTGGCGCCGTCCATAAATGCGCCGTGCCAGGTCATCACAATATTCAGCGCGTTGGCGTCGAAGCAAATGTTGACGTTTTCCGGATAGCCCACCCCGATACCGCGCGGTGAGGCGCCTTGAATGAAGTTGCGGTACATCACCGCCTCGTTGTTCTCCGGCACGACCGGATTGCCGGTGGCAATGGCCGGCTTGTTGCCGCCTTGCGGAGCAGTGTTGCGCGCCAACTGCAGTTTCTTAATGCCGGGGCCGGACATATCCAACGAGAGATGCTCGCCACCGCCCTTCTCGAAATATTCGATACGAATCAGGTTGATGCCGGCATCAAGATTGGCGGAGCCATTCTTGTTAACCACACCATGCACACCGTCGTTCACCACCACGGGCACGCCATTGACCAACAACCGTGAGCCGTCGTCTGAACCCAGGTTAAAGGTGTATTTCCCCTTGGTCTTGATTTCGAGTTCACCCTCCATCACCAAGCCGAAGTTATCACGTGTCTCGGAAAGGTTCGTATCAGCAATGCCGCTGTCCGCCTTGCCGGATTTGACCGGCTTGAGCTTTTCAAAGTCAGGCAGGTTGTTCCATGAACCGTTATAGACACGGTATTGGAAATTCTTAAGCGCGCCTTTGGCCACGATGCCGGCCCCGGCCGGAGCGGTTCCGTCACTGAGGCTTTTCACGTAGGCGATGAGCGCCTTCATTTCCTCATCATTCACGGCCGGCGGGGGCGGCATGGGCGCCGCCGAACTCTTCACGACCTTGGCGATCGGGTTACGGATGGACTCAATGAAATAGGCCTCGTCGAACTTGGCCTTGGCATCCTTGCCGCCGAAACCCAGAGTAACCTCACGTTCTTGGCCCCAGAAATTGCCCTCAAACTTGGGCGCCTTCATGGCCACCCCAGCCAAGGCTGGCGGGCCGCCGGGAACCTGATGGCAGGTGGTACAAATTTTGGCCTGGAACAAGTCTCTCCCCTTGGCGATCAATTCAGCGTCCGCCGCGGCAAGGTGTCCGGCCAACCCTAAGACCGCCAAAATCGGCAGCCACACACGGTTGGTGCATCGTGTTTTCATAAGTGAACGCCGCGAAGTGTGGCGAGCCTCTGACAAACCCGCAAGCACACCACCTCGCCAACCGGCCTAAGTTATCGACAGGTTATTCTGAAACCGCTGGGGCGGAATCCATTTTTGGCGGATCCCCCGAATCGAAGGGCGTTTCTGAATGCTTTTTATTCCACCACCATCGCGCTAACCAAAATAGCCCCAATGGCAGACCTAGGCCCCCGAGAATCAACAAAATGACAGACAAAATAAACGGATACACGAGAGAATTCACGGTCTCATCGACAGCTAAGTATACCGTTGCCATGATTCTCTTCCGCACAAACTGGACAGCCTCCCTCTCACCCTCTTTCCGATCTACATCAAGCGTGGCCGAGAGAAATTCGACGGCGTCTTGCCCGGATAAATCCTCTTTAACTTGATTGAACACAAGATCCAAAACCCTCCCAAAGAACCACTTACGCACTAGTCCCCCGCCGGCCTGCTCCTCCATTTTAGCCACCAGTTCCTGACGGGATTCTTTTTTCAGTTCCTGAGCCTGCCCGTCAGTTGCCCGCAGTTTAGCGACCGCCAAGGCCAGATCCTGTTCTAACAACTCCGAGCCATTATTATCTCCCAACTTCGGATCAACACGCCACACCATGACCATCGAATAGGTATTAAATACCGCTGTCTCAATCACTTCGCCCTGCCGCATGCCTTGCTTGACCGCTCGACCTGCGCCCCAACTGCCCAATATCGAACTCAAGCCCAGCGACAAGGTGAGGACCAGTAATACAGGCCACATCCACCGCAGATACTTGTACCAACCCCACGACGAATCTAACCACCCACGATCGCGCAAGCTTCGCCATGCAAAAAAACCTCCTGCACCCCCCAGAACAAAACCCACCAGAGACCAAACAATCAAATAAACCAGCCCATTCCCAACGACTTCGCCCAACGCTTTGGTCGCGTCCCAGCCCAATCCCAGCGCCTGTGATACTGGTGTCGGAGTCGGAGCTTCAGCCGCTCCGGCCATGTGACCGAATGCAAGAAACATTCCTAAAGTAAAAAAACGCATGGCTGATCAAAATGTGCCCGATTTTTTTTAAAAAAAAGTGCTAAATAATTTGTAACTTTCCGGCAGTGTGCGATTTGTCTATTGGAATCTCAGGGTTCGTCAAATCTCAAACAAAAAGATTGTTTAAAATTAATTGTAGCTCCTTGACAAAAACATACCTACGACTATATTCCCGCGCCTCACTAATTTAAAAAGGTGAGGCACAAACCAACGCACTAATATAAAAGCATAACCCAATGGCTAAAAAATTAACCCTTAAGGAATGGTCCGAGAAGTCCCTCACCAAGGACGATTGGAATTTCTCTCCTTTTTCAAAATTACCCAAATCGGCTATCAGCCGTGTTTATCAATGGGAATTGGATCGTGAACTCGGCAGTGGCAAAGGGCCCTTTGCTTCCGATGCCAACAATAAGAAATGGCTGGCAGATATATCCAAAGGGAACTACGTAGATCTTCCTGTTGCCAATGTCACCTCCCAGAGTGGAGCCACGTTCAAAACCGGCAAAGAGGGTGCCTCACTAGTAGCCGATGGTAAAAGTACTCTGCACGTGTTCCAAATCAACTGGCACTGCAGCAAACAGGAATTGGTCGATGCATTTACCGAATGGGTGGAAGAGGAGCATGAAACTCCCTTTAATACCTTCCCCACCAACACTCGGGGACGGCCGCGGCACCAGTTCACATTGCTGGAAAAAATCTCCATCCACCGCTTCCATCAGGTGGGCTTCTCAGGCGGGCCGAAATTCTTCCGTGAAAACGCGAAGGACAAATACAAGGCCGGCCTCAAGCGCATTAATTGGACATTGGCTCAGCGGGAGATCAACCTGCACTTGAAGCAACGCACCAAGGAATTGGCCCGTATCACGAAGCAAACAGGGAAGGATTGGAAGAAGGTCCTTTACTCCTAAACGCACCAACCACTCACTTACCCCGCCTGGGCCAACGCCCGGCGGGGTTTTTTATTGCCCGCCGGCGGCCGGGAAATTCGTGCGGCTGACCCGGTCTCCGTTCAGATAAACCGATTCGCGCGCCTTGGATCCATCCGGGTGAAACATCACCAAGGTACCCGTGCCGTTCTGCACCTCGCTGCCCACCATGCCATCGGGTTTCCACGTTATGCCGGCCACCAGTTTGCCCGCCTCAAACACCGCCTCGGCCTTGCGTTGACCGTTGGAATAGAACACTGCGAATTGCCCGTCCCGCACGCCGTTTTTGTAGTGGGAAACCCAACGATCCTGCGAGCCCGGTGTAGTCATGATCAACTGCCCAGTATAAGGCACATTATGACCTTTTTGATACACCAACCCATCAGGCCGCCGTTCCAGTTCCACTGTTGGCCCGGCATGGCCTGGCCCGGCGCACCCAAGGCACACCAACAATCCCAACAGAATCATCCATCCTTGTTTCATAAATTAATCTCCTTCACGCACGACGTACAACTGCGGCACTCGCTGACCTTCGCCCCAGGCTTGAATTGTTTGGCGGGCGATTCGAATTTCTTCTGCATTCAGCAACCCTGCCAACCGATGGATTTGACGCACGGACTGCGGATGGTTCTGCATAACCGCCCGCCCCCACCAAACAAAGGCTTCTGAGCGGTCCATCTTCAACCCGCCCTGACCGCGCAAGCTCATTAACCCCAGATTGTACTGCGCATCGGCATGGCCCTGATTGGCTGCAGCCCGATACCACCGCACCGCCTGCTCCAAATCCTCCTCGGTTGCCGCTGAGTTTTGCTGCAACAACCAAGCCAAATTGTTTTGAGCCGCCGCCAAGCCTTGTTCCGCCGCCGCCTGATAACGGTGAAGTACCTGTTGCCTCATTGCCGGATCCGCTTCCATCACACGAGCCCAGTTGTAAGCGGCACGATGATCGCCCAGCCCAGCCGCTCTGTCAAAATGCGCCGCCACCGTCTCAAGTTTCGCCCCCGCTTTCTCTGCCAAGACACCCAGATGATTCTCTGCTCCCGCATGGCCTTGAGCTGCGGCTTTCACAAAAAATTCTCGCGCCTTGGCCGCATCGCTCGGCACGGCCCGGCCTTCCTCATAGCAGATCCCCATGTAAAACTGTGCACCCGCATGGCCCTGTGCTGCTGCTTTGCCGACCCATTCCAGCACCTTGGCTGGTTGACGCCCCACGCCACCTAGGCCCAGCAAGTGCAGGGCGGCAAGTTCATACTGAGCCTGCGCATCGCCCTGCTCGGCTGCCTCCTGAATTTCTCGGCCATTTCTAGGCGAAACCGGCCAGCCTTCGTCAAGATACTGCTGCAATGGCCCGTGTAAGGCCGCCGCCTTACGGGCAATGGCCGTTTCATGGTTGAGAAAAGCATTCACTGCCTTGGAGCGCTCAAACTCAGTGGTGCGCGCCATCCAATATAAGGCCTTGGCTAAATCACGTTTGGTGCCGCGTCCTTCACGGTAGATATCCGAAAGCTTCATCTGAGCGCCGTACGCGTAACCGCCCTGGGAGGAATCGTATTCGGCCCGGTGATCATTCTCCGCAGCCCGCTGATACCAGTGCACGGCCTTCTCCAAATTCGGCTCCGTTCCCTGGCCCGTGTCGTAGCGGAGAGCCAGAAAATATTGACCCCGACCATTGTCATTCTCGGCCGACCGTTTGTGCCAATAAAAGGCCTGTTCCTTGTCCTGCTCCACGCCATCACCACTAAAGAGGCGCATGGCGATGTTATTTTGGGAGACGCTATTGCCACGTTCGGCCGCTTTCAAATACATTTCAGATGCCTTTTCATCATTGGCTTCACCGGCTCCAGCACGGCCGTTGCCGTGCATCCAGCCAACATTGTTAATGGCACCGGGATGGCCCTGAGCAGCGGACAATTCATACCACTTCATGGCTTCGGCATCGTTCTGTGCTTTGCCGTTTCCTTTCTGATACCGTGCGCCGATGAGAAACTGCAGGTCGGCATAACCGGCATCCGCGCCGGGTTGATGCCATTTAATGCACTCCTCAAAATCGCGTTTACCAGTCAGTCGTTCAGTAGCCAATAAATTACCCACGATGAGTTGGGCTCGTCGATCCCCCTCCTCTGCCTGAGTCATAAGCTTGGGCAGAGCGGCGCGATACAGCCGGGTGGCTTTAGAGCGTTGACGGTGCGTGCCTTTGCCGTCCCAAAGCTGGTCAGCCTCTTCCACCGAACCAATGGCATCACCGGCTTCCGCGGCCTGATGATTCAGTGCCAAGGCTTTAGCGTGATCCTGTTTCAAGCCACCCCAGCCCCGATAATACAACATGGCCAGTGCACGCATGGCCTCGGTGTTGCCTTCGGCCACCAGCGCGGGCAGGGATTTGGCCGCCTGTGAAAATGAGGTGTTGCTCTTTTCCTCATCTGGTTCGGTACCAGTACCGAACCGGTACATTTCACCCAAATGAGTTAGGCCAAGTCCATGGCCAGCCGCTGCCGATTTTTGGGCAGCTTGAAATGCAGCCTTGAGGTCCACTGGGGTTCCTATTCCATAC